>JAAXZE010000091.1 GCA_012720075.1 Clostridia bacterium | reverse complement strand
GCACACATACTGAACATTAACGGTGAAAGTTACAGGTTTAAGCAAGCTCTTTCGAGACAGGCAAAGGAAGACTAATTTTTTAACGTCTAGGTGGCCTAATTTTAGACCGGTAACTGGCCTAAAATTTGATTGACATTAACACACAATACTTCTAATCATTTATTAAGCTTATCTGAAAATCTCATTGGAACATGTGTAGCATCACAGAAAGGCTTGTTCCTGGATTGGCCACAGCGACATAAGGTATATCTATTTCTAATTTCATAAAGTAGTCCATCAGCCGATTCAAGGGGAATATTGCCCTTAACAAATATGCCAGAACTAACTCCCTTCTCCGGGTCTTGAAGGATTTCGATAGAAGGCTCGTACTCCGGTTCGATTACTTCTCCGGTTTTATCGACTACTTGTAATCTCCCCGCCGGACACTCTACTGCTGCTTTAATAGCCATTTCTTTATATTCTTCTTTGTCTGTATCTTTAATTAAGTTCCACACCGTACCCTTTTCGGTGTGACAAAAACGGGCGAAGGCACACCTATTATCATCCATAAGGTCAAGCCCCGGTCCTTCAAATAAATCAGCCCTGTCTTCATAATTAGCCTTTGAGGCAGTCTCTTGTCCATCGAAATTACTTTCTTCATGAGAACCATCACAAAAGGGCATGTCTTTTGATTTACCACAACGACATAGACTGTATGCCTTAGCTCGCGGAAACTCCCGTCCGGCTTTATATTCATACCCTTTTCCTTTGGCTGTAATTATTTTCTCAACCAAGGGAATATTTCCAACGACCAAATAGGGACCGTTTTTGATGATCTTAATTTTACAGCCCTTAGCGTCTCCTGCCATTTCATACAACTCCCACTTTTAAATATTCATTAAACTGTTTGTCCATTTATTAATTACATTATCATTTGAGGAAATATTTATCATGCAAGGTAAGGCAATGTTTAGCCGCGATGCAACAGGCATAAACATGGGTTTGCCAGCACCCTTTGTGGCAGGATCGGTAATATTAGGGTTAGATCCGGTTTAAGAGTAATATCTATATTCCCATAGTCGATGTTTTCTAACCCGGGGAAGTATTCCTCCTAGGGCGGAAGTATCGTCCTTTTGACATCGTTTCCACGGACACTGTTTTTATACGCTAGTTACCATATAGCAATAGAATCCCCTTCAGTTACAAAGCCGATATCTCCTTTTCCCTCCCTTTTGTAATAGAAATCAACTATATCCAAGTCAATATGAATAATCCCCCCAACAATACTGCTTGCAAAAGGATACAACAACCGGGGATTATTTTGCACCGATATTATATATTGTTGAAATTCATTTTTAAAACGATAAAATTCCTCTTTTCGTTTCCATTTATCCTCAATTTCTTTTAATGCCAAAAATTTTTTCCACACCTCTTTAGCTTTTTCGTTTATTTCAACAAAAACATCGATTTTTTCATAACTTTCTTCAATTAATTTGAATTCACCAATCTTTGCATAATTTAAAGAGTAAACCGCTTCTAAAACTGTTTGGGACTCTGTGGTTGATATTATTCCTTGACTCAATCGTTGATAGTAATCACTACTTAATTTGAAAAAGTCTTTTTCTTCTATACATTCTTTGTTAGAAAAATTTGCAATGGTTTTTCGGGTAGCATCTAATAGAGTACCGTCATATATAAATGAAGAATCCGGCTTGTTACTTCTTTTAACATAATATATTTTTACAACTCCTTTTTTCCCCTCCCCCTGATTTCGATTACACCTACCTGCAACCTGGTTTATCGAATCCAAGGGACCTAAATCTCTAAATACAATATCCAAATCAATATCGACACCTGCTTCAATTAATTGAGTACTGACCACTATCTTTCTTTTCCCTTGTTTTTCCTTGATTTTATCAATTCTTTTTTTTCTTTCAAAGGGTACAACATGGGACGATAAATATATAAAAGTATTTTCTTCCGTTCCCAGATTATTTAATAGCTCTTGATACATTATTTGAGCTGACTTAATAGTATTCATTACTACCAGTATATCTTTTTCTTTATTTGAGATAGCTTCCTGGATTATTATTTCCTTGAAATCATCAATTCCGATAATATCATTTGTATAAGTTTCAAGAACAATTCGATTTAGTTTTTCATAATAAAATTCCTTATTTGCAACCAATTCATAAATTTCATCCTTAGGGAAAATCAAGGGTAAAGTCGCTGTCACAAAAATAAAATATGTATCCATGGATAAAGCCATGTAATTACATATTTGCCGCAATAATTGCCAGTACTTATGAGGGATTGCCTGAACTTCATCCATAATAATTATTGAATTCACTATCCTGTGGATTTTTTTAGAAGCTGAATTACGATTAGTAATTAAACTATGAAACAGTTGAACAAAAGTTGTAACAATTATTGATGAATTCCAGCCCTCAATAATAAATTGAGATTCTAAAGGAGAATATTCTAAATACTCATCGTTATAATCCGTAAATTTATAAAATGCATCTGCCAGATAATGATGTTTTAGTAAAATGTCATTACCGGGTTCCTTATCATTTACCTCCTTAAAAACTTCCCAAAAGACCTGAAAATTTTGGTCAATTATACTTGTAAAGGGAAGAGCATAAATTATTGATCTATTTGTCCCATCTTTATTATACAAAAAGTCCTTTATTTTTAACGCGGCTGATAAGGCATTCAACGTTTTACCAGTTCCCGTAGGAACATTTATTGATAGAATATGTTTTCCTTCTTCAATGGCCCTGGTAATATCAGTAGAAACTTGGTATATTTCATATCTTAGCCTGTTTAATTCATTACTGGGTTTATCATGTCCTATAATTCTTTTATATTTATCTACCAAATCCCCGGGAATATGGTTTTGTCTAAAATCTATTTTTAGCTCTGAAGCATCACTTTTATCGGCGTCAACCAGACAGGAATATAATAAAGCGGTAATAAAAAAATAATACAGGTCTTGGCGTTTACCAACACCTCTGGCAAAAGTACGGATTTCTCTTAAATTCCTGTCAAAGCTTTCTATTTTCTTTTCAAACCAACTATAATTACAATGTATTAGGCAGGGAACAAGATTTAAAATGCCTGCTAACATTTTGTCAAAAGATGCTGCATCAACATCTTTTAAGTATTCGGCCATATCATCAGCTTTATACTTAGAAGTTTCCGAAACAAGGGTATTTAAATCTCCATGATGTCTTAATATTGTCAAAACCCCTGCAATGGGTAGGAATTTAGCGTAGCTTATCTCAATATCATTTATTTTCAAATATTCCTGAATTAAATAATAACCACAAAAAGCGCCTAAAGGGCTATGCCTGGTTTCTTTACGGTTTTTTAATATTTGTCTCTTTTCCTCATCAGTTGTATGTAGGTATACTTGAAATGAATTAGTGGACTTGCCCAAGTCATGGGCAAGTCCAATTATACAGGATATATCCGCTATAACTTCTTTATCTACATCGAAATTTAACCGAAGATTATTAATCCAATTTCGAGATGTTTGTGCCACATTACGAAGATGATCTTCTAATAGTTTGTTAGGATGGGAAAAAATTTTGTCACATGAACATGACATTCTCGGACCCCACCTTCATTATTTGTGAACCCCTGGTTGTAATGGGTAAGCCATTCATATCAAACAACACGGTTTTGTATCCCAAAACCTCTCTGTTAACATTCATTCTTAAAGAAACAATCTCTTTGCTGTATAATCTGTTTTCTTCAAATTTAAATAGATAGCTGTCCATATTTTCGGTTTCCTGCAATGGTACAACCGAATGAACTTGGATATACTCACCACCTGATATTTCTTCAGCTTCACACTCTTTTACGAAGGAAAAGTCTGCTAACATCTGTGCTCCGCCCAAAGATAAAGTATAAACGGTCTTATGGGCTTGAAGCATCTTTTTTAACTCTTCCATTAAACCCAGGTCGTTATGGTGAAAATAAATTCGATAGTGGGCATCTTTTAATAATTCATATTTTAATTGACTGCGTTGTTTTATACGATTGAACATTGGCCCCGCACTTTTAGTATCAATAACATTAATACCACATCTTATTTTTTTGACTGGATTAATTATTCTTATCGCAACCTTGGTGTTTTCAATAGTAAAAGAATCCCAATATTTTTCTTTATCCATGCCTAAAACGGCGGCAACAATTCCAATCACAGCAGTTGGAGGAGGAAAAGAGAAAGTCAGGGGTGATGCGGTAGTATGAAACTTTTTAAAATGTCCATAGTCGCCCCATATGTCAAAAACAATAACATTCACTGTATCACATCCCTATCTAGTTGTTAAAGGATAAGGGAATAAAACTTATTTCCTCCACGTCTTTATACAGATCGCATATTTCCCCATTATTTACTATGCTTAACCGGGAATCAACGGCAAATTCAATTCTCTCAATCTTTTCTTGATTTAATTTTAGTTTTATTATCAGTTCAGTAATATCTATTTGAACCTCACTTATATCCCGTAGTTCTTCATCTCTGGCATTTCCATTTATTTTTCTTAACTTGATATATTTGTCCAGTTCACCTATATGATAATCTCTTTCTTTATAAACTACCCTTAATAGTAAACGAGGCATCTGCCCGGCTTTTGAACGGGAAATAAGGCTCTTAGTCCCTTTCCACATAGCTTCAAGTAGTAAAGCAACATCATTTTCGGATAACCGGGTATGCTTGGCGGCATTTTCATTAACGATTCCGTAAAAACATATTAAAGAATAGGGAAGAATATATTCTTCACGAAAAGTTGCTTGGCTTTTTGCTTTATCAGAGGCAAAAGCACCGGTTCCTTTAATATGTACAACATTTACTGCATGCAATGAGCGCCCCATCTTGAATTGAACAGGTCCTGTAAAAGTAAGGCTCCCTCCTAATGTTTTAGTACCTTCTTTTTTCTCTAGTGGAATAGTAGCACCAAAAAGCCGAACATCAATACATTCATTCAAAACATTTTTACTTATTACATTTTTCATTTCTGCAATTGTCATATTATTCTTGTCAAGTTTGTTTTTCCGTTCGTCAAAAAGGAAATCATCAGCCCGTAATTTTGCATCCTGCAAATTATCATTTTCATCACGAATTTCCCGAACAAATATTTCTGTGCCTTTAGTTTCATGTAAATAATCTCTGATAGTTCGTTTTAAACGCACATCAGTAACTAAGTTAATTCCCGTTTCTTCATCGATTCTTGGCTTATTATCATCCATAGGGTCACCATTAGGATTGGCATCGGTAATATCATATAAAAAAAGTATTTCCGACCTATTCATTTAATTCATCCCCCTTAACTTTAAAATACGGAATACCTTCCTTATTCACAGCATCATTTAAATTCATCCCAAGAACGAAGTAGAAATTTATTTCATCAATTGACATTCCCCAATCTTCGCCCGCTTCTAAAAAGTATATACTAGCTATCTTTTCCAGTTGTACATAGTAATTTTTTTTATACTCTTCTAATTTCTGTTGAATTTTGGGTAGCAGGGCTTTTATGTCTTTTTCATTCATTTTGAGGCCTTTTAATTGACTTCTAAACGGGGTTGAACCACCCTTGTCATTTTTTTGTATTGATAATAAGTGTTGTGCCAATACTCCCGTTAAAAATACGGCTTTTTTAGCACTAGTATCAAAAGTTGGTTTAAACTCCTCAAAAAATTGATTTATACGAACGCTTAATTCAGAAGTAGCTAAAATAGAATTATTATCTGTCATATTTCCTAAGTCACCCCCTGAACTTTTTAATACTCCCAGTTCATCTAAATATAGTAAACATAAAAAGGCCTGGAGGACCTCTAATTTTATGCTGTTGTTTTCGTTAAATAAATTTCTTACTCTTTCCATTATCAATTTTAAAATATACTGCTTTTCGATTTTTTGATTTTTGAAAGATTTATTGACTATTTCCAAAAAGCTTTTTATGCTTGGGCTTATTCTTCTTAAAATCCCATAATTAAATTTTACATCCTGAATTAAATTTGCACTAAATTTATGATCTTTAAATATAAAATGATTTTCTGCTTTTTGTTTTGCGTTAAATAAAGTACGAATGCGGGAAGGTAAAATGTCTTCCATTAGCATTAAAATAATAAATTTTTTCTTTTGTTCTTGAAAAAATAAGAATTTCAAAGATACAGTATCTTCTACATCTTTTAATAATCCCAGAATATCTTCCTCGTCTGATGCAATTCGTTCTGCGTTTGATAAAGATACCTTTCCGTCTGCTTCTTGCTTAAAATTATCATAAATGTTCATTACTTCTCCTAATACTTGGTTGCTATTATAGATAACTTGAGGAATTAGATAGTATCTTAGACCGGCAAACTTAAATTCCATTTGAGCCCGCATGTAAGCAGCGCCTTCGTTTAGTTGCAATAAGCATTCAAAGCAAAGGGGGAAGTTTTTATAACCGCCTTCTCTTCTCATACCCCCTGCTATAAAACCGGGCTTGTCCAGGGTATAAAAGGTAATAGGCGATGCATTACCAAAAACCTTGTCTTTTTTCTTACATAAACAACAAACACCTTCATTAGAAACCTCTTCATAATTTTCTTTGCTGAACTCCAGTAAGTATTCAACAAATTCCTCGATATCACCTAGGTATTTTTTACTCCCGTCCAGATAAAAAACCAGAGTGACAAAACCACCGTCTTTATATTGCGTTCTTAATTTGACAAAATCGTCTTTAATTTTATCCTTTTCACTAATAAAAGCTTCATAGAGATTTCTAAAGAAATCACTTTTTCTCAGCCAATTTGAGTGTTCCCTTTCCAGCCTGCTAAACCACTGCTCAATTCGGTTCTCAAAAGTTTTTTCAACATCTTTTTTATCAGTTCCGGTGATTCTAGCTGTAGGAGTATAATGGGCACCTTGAGAAGCTTTTTCCCGGTATAAATATTTTATTGATTTTTGCCTATCCCAGTCTTCAACGCTAATGTCCTTATAATATAGTTTTCCCCCCCTCCCTTCAAAGTTTATGGTATAAGCTTTTGGATAATTTCCACCTTTATTTACTTC
>JAAXZE010000090.1 GCA_012720075.1 Clostridia bacterium | reverse complement strand
AGCAAATCGGTCCACGTTCCCATGAAAGCCCATATCCCTATCGTTATCAATGCCGCCCTGCTCATGGGCACATAAAGCTTTGTAAAGACCTGAAAATGATTTGCCCCGTCAATTAGCATGGCTTCTTCAAGCCCCTTCGGGAATGTGGAGAAATACATTCTGAGAAAGAAAATGAAAGAAGCGGCTCCGAAGTATGCCGGAAGAACAAGCGGAACATAACCGTCGGACAGGCCAAGCTCCGTCCACATAATGAACGTAGGTATCATGGTTACTTCATAAGGTATCATCATGGAGGCAAGAAGAATCATAAAGAGTATTTTTATGCCCCTGAATTCAAACCTGGCAAAACCGTAAGCTACAAAGGCAGAAACAAAAACTTCCCCAAATATCTTCAATACAGCCAAAAGAGCCGTATTGAACATATGTCTTGGGATGGGCATTATATCGAATGCCCTTTTAAAATTACCCGTATAAAATGTGGACGGGATCCATTTTATAGGGTTTGTAAAAATTTCATTGTCAGTTTTGAATGATGTACTGACCATCCAGAAAAAAGGGAGCAACAGTACTGCCGAACCCAGCAAATAGAATATTGTTATAAATATTCTGGTGATTATCACAGTGCGTTTGCTTTCCATTTTGCTCCCTCCCTTTCTAATCTGAATAGACCCAGTATTTATTAGTTATGTTGAGAACAATGGTAAGGCCCATTATTATGACAAACAAAATCCAGGCCAATGCGGTTGCGTAACCCATTTTATAAAATGAAAAAGCCTCCTGGTAAAGATTCACCATATAGAAACGGCCTTCGTCTCCCGCTCCTCCGAGAACATACGCATCCGAGAACTTTCTGAAGGCTGATATTATACCCATGATGGTGTTGTAGAAAATAATAGGAGACAACAAAGGCACGGTTATTTTGGTCGTTCTTTTTATGAAACCGGCACCCTCAATTTTCGCCGCCTCATACAACTCTTTCGGGATATCCTTTAATGCCGCAAGATATGTAAGGTATCCTCCGCACGCTCCCCAAAAAGCCATAACCAGGTAAGAGGGAAGTACCCAGTTGGGATCGAAGAGCCAATTGGGGCCTTTGATACCGAAAATATTCAGCACTGAATTTATCAGCCCATAGTTCGGATCAAGTATCCACTTGAACACCACGGCAACTGCAACACCTGAGACCAGTGACGGCATATAAAAAACCGAACGGAAAAAGCCGACCGCTTTGGTCTGGATATTAAGGAATACCGCTATCAAAAGAGCTGTGCAGATTGTGAGAGGCACTGCAAAAATAGCATAGCGAACCGTTACCCAAAGAGATACATAGAAGATTTCATCATTGAATATATCTATGTAATTCTGAAGGCCTATATAATTAAAATCACCAAGAATGCCCCAATCGGTCATTGAAATGAATACCGATGCCACTAACGGCACAACGCCGAAGAGACACATTCCAGTAACCCAGGGAAGCACAAAAAGAAAACCAATATTCTTTCCTTTTTTCCTTTTCTTCATTGCTGATCACCTTTACACGGTGTTTGCCTTTATTTTCTATTTCCTTTTATCCATTATCTCTCTTGCTTCCCTGGCTACTGCTTTTGCCTCGGTTTCATAGTCGAAATCCGGATCGTTGAGCATTTTACTGTAAATTCTGTTCCAAAGTTTGTCGTTTATCTCGTTACATT
>JAAXZE010000089.1 GCA_012720075.1 Clostridia bacterium | reverse complement strand
TACATATAAATATAATTCCAATTGTTCTTCTCGGATTTTTCACTTAAAATCCCCCTGCTGAACTAAAGAATAGATTATTAGCGATTTCATCAATTTCTTTTTGCAAATTTTTTTCTTCTTCAAAAATGAAGTTAGAGTACTGATTTTCTTTAAGACGTTCTAAAATCTTACGTTTTTTAATTGCTTCCTGTAAATTTTCCCGGGCTTTCTCTACTTGCTTTTCTGCAAGTATTACTTCTCTTTGTTTTTTCTCAACCTCTTCTTTTAAATACTGACAAAATTGATGATTGCAAATCAATTTATGAATAGAAAGTTTTCCTTGTTTATCGTTTACTAAGGCCCGTAAAGCTTTCGTATGTTGTTCCGCCAAAGAAAATAGCTGTTCTTGGCAATTTTTCAAATCTTCTAAACATAAGGCCAGTTGTTTTTGAGCTTCTTCTTCACGATGATTAGCAATATTTAATAATGCTTCCAATCGAAAAGTAAACTTTCCCATAAATTATCCAACCTTTTTTTAAAATAATTTAAATCTATAGATATAATTTTTACTATAATTGCCGGGTTTGTTTAAATATCTATATCACGACAGAGCTCATTAAGCATTAATTGGGTTTCGGAGAAAGTATATTTCTCATTTACTTTTTGATTGAGAAATTCATTTATACTGTCAATTTTCCTTAAAGCCAAATCAATTTGTTTATTAGTTCCGTTTACATACGCGCCTACATCTATCAAATCTTTGGCTTCATAATAAACAGCCAGTAATTTTCTAAGTTTTGTCGAATTAATGTAATGTTCTTCGCTGATAATATTAGGCATGACCCTACTAACACTGTTAAGAACATCAACAGCAGGATAATGGTTTAATGCCGCCAGTTTCCTGGACAAAACAATATGGCCGTCAAGGATGCCTCTTACAGCGTCGGCAATAGGTTCATTCATATCATCACCGTCGACCAAAACCGTATATAAAGCCGTTATAGTGCCTTTTTCCGACGCACCGGATCTTTCTAATAATTTGGGTAAAGTTGCAAATACTGAAGGCGGATATCCTTTGGTAGCCGGCGGTTCTCCAACGGCTAGTCCTATTTCCCTTAACGCCGTTGCAAACCGAGTAACGGAATCCATCATTAAAAGGACATTTTTCCCTTGATCACGGTAGTATTCTGCGATAGCAGTGGCTACATAAGCGCCTTTAATTCTGTAAAGGGCTGGTTGGTCCGAAGAAGCAACTACAACAACAGACCGTTTTAAACCTTCTTCACCCAGGTCCCTTTCTAAAAATTCCCTTACTTCTCTGCCCCTTTCTCCAATGAGGCCGATTATATTTATATCGGCACTGGTATTACGGGCTATCATTCCTAAAAGAGTGCTTTTGCCAACACCGCTCCCGGCAAATATACCCAATCTTTGCCCAATGCCACAAGTTATAAAGCCATCCAGTGCTTTTACTCCTAATTCCAGTGGCTTTTCTACCCTCTGTCTTTTTAAAGGATGGGGAGGAGTGTTTTCCAATGGATAGCTGTTCCCTTCTATTGGCTCTAAACCATCCAAAGGATCACCCAAACCGTCCAATACCCTGCCAACCATATTCTTGTTCACTTTGACTTTTAATGAATGGCCTGAAGCAATCACTTCGCAGCCAGGCCTGATCCCTTGAAAATTGCCTAAAGGCATTAATAGTGTTTTTTTATCTTTAAAACCTACAACCTCTGCAGGTATCAATTGTTTGCCTAATTTTATATAACAAAGTTCTCCCATTGCTGCCCGGGGTCCGTAACAATGAATAATAAAACCGACAATTTCTGAAACATAGCCCTTCATTGTTTCAAGGGAAACATTATAAAGAAGAGAATGGTATTTCTCTAAATTAATCACTATATGTCCCTTCCCGTAAAATTCTTTGTAATTTATCAAATTGTTCGTCAACCTTGGCTACAACTATTCCGTTTTCCGATACAACGATACAATCTCCCGGATTTAAAGTGTCATCCAGTTCCAAATTTAAAGTGCCGTAATTCAAAAAGGATTGGAGCATTGCAACCTGGTTTATCAAATATTCATAATCTCTGGCACTTACTTTAACCGTTACCTGGGTAGAGTCCTGAACATGGGCTAACAAGTCTTGGACTATGGAACACGCAATTTCTTGATTACTATCAATTTGCTGACGAATGATTTTTTCTGCAATTTTTATGGAAAAATCAACAATCTCACTTTCCATGTTCTCCAAAATCTTTTTTCTCTCTTCATAGGCTTTTTTAATAATTTCATTAGCTTGTTGTTTTAGGATTTCAGCCTCTTTTAACCCTTCTTCTTTACCGCTTTCAAAGCCTTCTCTATATGCTTGTTCTTTAATTATTTCAGCTTGTTTTTGAGCATTAGCCAGAAGTTCTTTTACCTCATCGTTTGCTTCTTGCAAAAACTTTTCAGCTCTGGCTTTGGCTTGGGTTATTAATTCTTCAGCAATTAATTTGGCTTCCTGATAAAAAGTTTCCATATGATTTATGGAGTTGGCTTCCTCCGAAGAATATTCTTCTTTTACCGGGGCCTGGATAAAAATCAGGTTGTTGGCTTTGATGATTTTAGACAATTAATTCGTCACCTCCACCTCTGGAAATAATAATTTCACCTGATTCCTCCAGCTGCCGTATAATACCGACAATCCGCTGCTGAGCTTCTTCTACGTCCCGCAAACGTACAGGACCCATAAATTCCAACTCTTCTTCAATTAACTCAGCGGCCCGTTTGGACATGTTCTTCTTGACTTTATTTTTGACTTCTTCACTGGACCCTTTCAAAGCTAAAGCTAAATCTTTTTGATCCACTTCTCTTAATACTTGTTGTACCGAACGGTCATCGAGAAGGATAATATCTTCAAATACGAACATTAATTTCTTGATTTCTTCCGCTAATTCAGGGTCTTGAATTTCAAGGGTTTCTAAAATTGTTTTTTCAGTACTTCTATCTACTTTATTTAAAATCTGAACAATGGAAGAAACTCCTCCGGCGGTACTAAAATCATGAATTAACAGGTTGCTGAATTTCTTTTCCAATACTCCTTCAATTTCCTTAATTATTTCGGGAGAAGTACGATCTAAAATAGCTATTCTTTTTGCCACTTCTGCCTGCAGTTCAGCCGGCAAAGAAGATAAAATAACGGCGGCCTGGTCAGGTTCTAAATAAGCCATGATTAAGGCAATAGTCTGGGGGTGTTCTCCCTGAATAAAACTCAAAAGTTGTGAAGCATCGGCCTTCCTCACAAAATAAAAAGGTCTTACCTGCAAACTGGATGTCAATCTATTAATTATGCTGATAGCTTTTTGATTGCCTAAAGCCTTTTCCAATACTTCTTTGGCGTATTCAATGCCGCCTTTTGCAATATACTCGTTGGCCATATATAATTGATAAAATTCTTCCAATATTTTTTCCCGTTGCTCATTGGAAATCTTTCTGATATTGGCGATTTCCAAAGTCAGTTGTTCTATTTCTTCATCATTAAAATGTTTCATTACTTGCGCCGAACGTTCTGGTCCTAAGCTTATTAATAAAATTGCTGCCTTTTGTCTGCCGGTAATTTTTTCATTACGGGCCAACTTTAATCACCTCAAATCTTCTGCCATCCAAGTTCGTACTACTTTAGCAATGCTTTCGGGTTGAGTTTTTACAATTTTATCGATTTTCTTTTGAATTTCTACTTTCTCTAAATCCTCGGGACTAAGCTGACCAGCCATCTGTTCAGAGACACTAGCCAGAGCCCCCGCCTCTTCCATCTGAGCCCTTCTAGCCAAACTTTTTCTTCCATAAATAACCACCAAAGCTATTAAAGCTAAAGTACCCAAAGCTATAATTCCATATTTTATCAATTCCATCATATTTTGACGGGCTGTTTCCTTTTCCATTTGTTCTCGCAGTTCCGCAAGATTATCGGTATTAAAAGCTAAACTTGTGATACTTACCCTATCACCTCTGGCTTCGTTGATGCCTGCCGCTCCGGCAATAATATTTTGAATATTTGCTTCTTCCTGAGTCGATAATTGTCCGTCGATAATTACAGCAACCGATAGCCTCTTAATTTCGCCAGGAGCTTTTTTCCTAGTTTCCAAGTATCTATTGATTTCATAATTACGGATTATTTCAGTGGTCTCCGAACTGGTTTGTCCCACTTCAGCCGTCGGATAACTGGGTATATCGGTCAGATTGCTTTCCGTACCGACAATTCCTAAATTATTGGGACTTGTTCCTTCAGAAAAATGTTCTGATATTTGTTCGCTGCGAACAACGTTATCACCGAATTCTTCCGAACTGGTTTCAACCTGATCAAAGTCCATTTCAACGCTAGCCCTGACTACGGCTTTGCCGGTACCCAGAACTTTTTCCAGCATAGATTGCAATGACTGTGAAAGATCTTCCTCAAATTGCTTCTTGATGGCTATTTGATTAACGGTTAAATTGGCAGTGACCAGCTCGCTCTCGGCATCATTCTTTATTACTCCTTCTGATAAAAGATTGCCGTAGACATCTATTACCGTTACATTTTCCGGGAGCAAGCCCTCGACACTATGGGAGATAAAATATATTATCGACCTGATTTTTAATTTATCCATTGTTGCATAAGGCTTCAATTTCAATAAAACCGAAGCCGTGGTCGGTTTGCTGTCCTCGGTAAATAACGACGGTTCCGGTAAAACAATATGTACTTTGGCAGTTTCTACTTCTTCCATTTGCTGAATGGTCCTGGTTAACTCTCCTTGAAGAGCTGCTAAATATCTAACCCTTTTATCTTTATCGGTTTCACCGAATCTGGTTTCATTAAAACTTTCAAAACCAATCACCCCTCCCTGGGGAAGAGTATTGGCCAAATCTAAACGCAATTGATGTTTTTGTTTTGCGGGAACTAAAATTGTGGTCCCATCGGAGCCTAATTTATAATCCACTTTCATATCCTTTAATTTAGAAGCAATCAAAGCCGAATCGGTAAAGCTCAATTCTGGATAAAGGGGTTCATAATCGGTCTTCCCTAAAAAAAAGCTAAAAAGACCAGAAATACAAAAACGGTAAGACTAACTCCTCCCACCACAATTTTTTGCGTTTTTGTAAAATTAGTCCAAATTTTATCAAATTGTTCCTTCAATTGCCGCAAAAAATTCACAAATCCCACCTCGTAGCGTCATATTATAGTTGCATGCGCATAATTTCCTGATAAGCTTCAATTACTTTGTTTCTTACTTCAATAGTTAGTTGAAGTGCCAAGTGGGCCTGCTCCATTCCGATCATTACATCATGAATGTCGATATTGGTCTGACCTGCAGCAAAACCAATAACCTGGGCATCGGCTTTTAACTGCAAATCATTGACTTCTGATATAGCTTTGTTAAGTAAATCCTGGAAATTAGTTTTAGGTTTATTAATTTCTTCTGATGGTTTAAACTTTTCAAAGATTACCGGTTGAACGGTTGAAATTTTCATTATCTTAACCCCCAATTATTAAGTTTATAAATCCCAAAATCAGCCTCGACCGATTTCCAGAGCTTTATAGGCCATGGATTTTGCAGCATTTAGTGCCGTGACATTGGCTTCATAAGCGCGGGTGGCACCGATTAAATCAACCATTTCTTTAAATATATCAACGTTTGGCATGGCTACATAACCTTTTTGGTTTCCTTCTTTAATAGCATCAGGATGTTCGGGATTATATACTAACTTAAAAGGGCTTTTATCCTCGACAATTTTTTCAACTTTAACACCTTGAGAAACCTTCATCTCTTTTTTTAATATATTTTCAAAACTGCGATAGGGAGAAAAAACCACCATTTTCCTTCTATATGGGCCTCCTTGGGGGGTTCGTGTTGTTTCTGCATTGGAGATGTTATCTGCAATAATATCCATCCTCAGTCTTTCGGCCGATAATCCGGAAGCGCTGATTTTAAAAGTGGAGAATAGCGACATAATTATCTTCCTCCTTGAATAACATTTCTTAGAATGGAAAACTTTTTATTAATGGCTTGGGATAAAACATTAAACCTCACGGTATTTTCGGCCAGCATGGCTAACTCTAAATCTATATCTACATTATTGCCGTCTGTTCGCATGGTTGATTTATCATCAACTATTGTCTGGGGTGAAAAATCTAAATGTTTAATTGGTAAGTGTAAAGAATGGGTTCTGTTTAGCGAAATATTTTCGTTTTTTTGCAGAGCTTTATTTAATTCTTCTTCAAAAACAACCAACTGCCGTTTGTAATGAGGCGTATTAATATTTGCAATATTATTGGAAATGACCTGGTGACGCAAAGATGACGCCGCTAAAGATTTTTTTAGAATATCCATGGTTGGGTTACGAAAAATACCAAATTTCACACAAATCACCCCCATAAAATGACAAAGTTTACCGAAATTCTTCCTTATTTATTCGTCATTGCTAGAAAAAAACCCTTTTTCGACATGGTAAAAAAACAAAAAAAAACCCCAGTAGGACTGAGGCATAAAAAAATTTATTATTTTAATTTTTCCAATTCTTCTAAGAGGTTTTCATTCAAAACTCTGATATAAGTGCCCTTCATACCTAGAGATTTTGATTCAATCACACCTGCACTCTCAAACTTTCTTAAAGCATTAACAATAACAGATCTGGTAATTCCTACCCGATCGGCTATTTTGCTGGCAACTAACAGACCCTCGGTGCCCTCTAATTCAGCAAAGATATGTTCAATCGCTTCTAACTCGGAGTAAGATAAAGTGCCGATAGCGATTTGAACGGCCGCTTTCTTTCTGGCTTCTTCCTCAATTTTTTCTGTTTTGGCACTTAAAATCTCCATACCAACAACGGTAGCGCCATATTCGGCCAAAATTAAATCGGATTCATCAAATTCATCATTAAACTTGGCCAATAGCAAAGTGCCTTGACGCTCTCCTCCCCCCATAATAGGTACAATTGTAGAAATTTTACCTCCGAAGGGACAGCTTACAGGGCCTTCAAAAACACAAGCATTTTTCTCTGATTTAATATTAGCCATAGTTTGATTGGTACGGAGTAAGTTTTCATTATATTCCTCCGGAAATCTTTCCGTTTCATTAATTATTTCCTCAATAGTGTCACATTGAAAA
Source organism: Clostridia bacterium (assembly GCA_012720075.1). Classification (GTDB taxonomy): domain Bacteria; phylum Bacillota; class Peptococcia; order Peptococcales; family BICA1-8; genus JAAXZE01. The sequence goes on along the minus strand of JAAXZE010000089.1, from coordinate 5,410 downwards.
CCCTCAACAAAAGAATAGCCTAGTATCTTTCCTCTTCGGCCGACAATATAAACATTACATTCAATCATATTGCTTAATACTCTGGTAATCTCTTTAAAATCTACTGGGTTGCCTGCATTTTTTTGCAATAATTTATTAAGTGCACGGGTTTTTTCCAATAATGTTTTCATTATTTTTTCCTCCTTTCTTTCAGGTAATTATAGAATGTATCTGCTGAGATCTTTGCTGACAATAATTTCTCCCAATTTTTGTGTAACATATTCTTTATCAATAACAATTTTGTCCGTTTTAGATTCCGGGGCTGAGAATAAAACATCCTCCAACAACTTTTCCAAAACAGTATGAAGTCTTCGGGCACCAATATTTTCTGTCTGGTCGTTTACAGTATACGCAATCTTGGCAATTTCATCAATAGCATTTTCAGTAAATTCTAACGAAATACCCTCAGTTTTTAATAAATTAATATACTGGTTCAGCAAAGAATTTTTTGGCTCTTTCAATATCCGCACCAAATCATCTTGTGTTAAACTTTCCAGTTCAACCCTGATTGGAAAACGGCCTTGCAGTTCCGGGATTAGATCAGATGGTTTTGTTACATGAAAGGCACCGGCAGCAATGAAAAGAATATGGTCCGTTTTAACATTACCATATTTAGTAGTAACGGTACTGCCTTCTACAATGGGAAGAATATCTCTCTGTACCCCTTCTCTTGAAATATCTGGTCCATAAGAGTTGTTTTTGCCGGCAATTTTATCAATTTCATCCAGAAAAATTATTCCCGAGTTTTCAGCTCTTTTAATAGCCTCTTGTTTTACTTCTTCCATATCAATTAGTTTTTGGGCCTCTTCCTGAACAAGAATTTTTCTGGCCTGAGATATTTTTACTTTTCTTTTTCTTTTCTTCTTAGGCAAAAAGTTGGTAAACATTTCATTAATATTCATACCCATTTCTTCTAAGCCTAAATTGGAAAACATGTCAGGCACCGAAGGGTTTTCTTCAACTTCTATCTCCACATATTCATCTTCTAATTCGTACCGTTTTAGCTTTTCTCTAAGAATTGCCCGTTTTTCCCTTATTAAAGCTTCATCATTTTCACTTTGCTGATTATTATCGCCGGCATTTAAATTTGCGGGTCCAAAAAATGCTTCCAAAGGATTGTAGGTACGCTTTTTCTGCGGCAAAGGAGCCAGAATATCCAATAATCTTTCTTCGGCCAATTGAGTAGCTCTTGCTTTTACTTCTTCGGTTTTCTCCTGGTTAACCATACGTACGCTGACTTCCACCAGATCCCTGACCATGGATTCCACGTCTCTTCCTACATAGCCTACTTCTGTAAATTTAGTAGCTTCCACCTTAACAAAAGGCGCTTTGACCAGGCGGGCCAACCGACGGGCAATTTCCGTTTTTCCTACCCCAGTGGGTCCAATCATAATAATGTTTTTAGGGCTGATTTCTTCTTGAAGTTCCGGCGGCAATTTGCTTCTGCGGTACCTGTTTCTTAAGGCAATGGCAACACTTTTTTTTGCATTAGTTTGTCCTACAATATATTTATCCAATTCTTCAACTATTTGACGAGGCGTTAGATTTTCCACAAAGACAACCTCCTCTAAAGTTCTTCCACTTTAATATTTTTATTGGTATAGACACAAATGTCAGCGGCTATCTCTAAAGCTTTAAAAGCAATATCCCGGGCTTCTAAATCGGTGTTTTCCAACAAAGCCCGGGCAGCCGCCAAGGCAAAAGAACCTCCGGAACCGATAGCAATTACATTATCATCGGGCTCTATAACTTCACCGCTTCCGGACAATACCAGGAGAGTTTCTTTGTCCGCCACTATTAACATTGCTTCCAATTTTCTTAAGACCCTATCAGAACGCCAATCCTTTGCTAATTCTACCGCAGCTCTTTTTAAATTTCCATGGTTTTCTTCAATTTTCCTTTCAAAATTTTCAAATAATGTAAAGGCATCAGCCACTGATCCGGCGAAACCGGCTAATACCCGGCCATGATATAATTTTCTTACCTTTCTCGCCTGGTGTTTCATGATGGTAGCCTGACCAAAGGTAACTTGGCCGTCTCCGGCCATGGCAACAGAATCATTCCTTTTGACAGCAACTATCGTTGTTCCGTAAAACACAAATAATCCCCCCTATGCCCTCGGGTGAGTATTTTTATATATTTCTTGGATCCTAGATTTTGAAACATGGGTATATATTTGCGTAGTGGATAGATTAACATGGCCTAATAGTTCCTGTACTACTCTTATATCTGCCCCGTTATCCAAAAGATGGGTTGCAAAAGAATGGCGAAAAACATGGGGACTAACCTTTACCGCCAGTGCCGCTTGTTTCACATATTTGTCTATAATAAACCTAATGCCTCGGGTAGTAAGCTTTTTTCCTTGATTATTTAAAAACAGTACCTTGGTCTCTTTGTTTTTTAAAATTTTAGGACGACTGTCAGATAAATATATTTGCAAAGCTTCCCAAGCCTTGGTTCCCAAGGGAACGATTCTTTCTTTACTGCCTTTTCCCATTACTTTTACTAATTTATAATAATAATCTATGTCGTTAACCTGCAAATTAACCAGTTCAGAAACCCTTAAGCCGGAACTATATAGCAATTCAAAAATAGCTTTGTCCCTTACTGTCAAATTATCATTTTTATTAAAAGTTTCTTCCAATAATTTTGCAATCTCCTTTTGGGTTAAAACAACAGGTATTTTCTTAGCCGTTTTAGGAGAGCTGATGTTCTCGGTAGGAATTTTAGTCAAAAACCCTTGGCTTTTCAAATATCTTAAGAAAGACCTGATTGCCGTTAATTTTCTGGCTTGACTGTTTTTTTTCAAGCCAAGGTTTTGTAAATTAGCCAGATACCTTCTTATATCGAGATAAGATAGTTCCGAAATTGTTTTGGCATTATTAAAAAAGGCCAAAAACTGTTGAATGTCCCGTTGGTAAGCATGCAAGGTATGCTGAGAATATCCTTTTTCCACAGTTAAAAAAGTCAAGTATTTATTTAACAGTTCATTGTCGTTAGCCAAAAACTCTTCTCTCCTTTAAGAATTCCTCCAAACTCTCTAAAGCCCTTAGAGAAATCAACTTATTTTTTTCTTTTTTATCCCGAACTTTTTTACTTAGTGGAGGTAATAATCCAAAATTTATATTCATCGGCTGAAAGTGGTCGGGATCAGCCGTGGTTATGTAATTCATCAATCCTCCAATGGCTGTATCCAAGGGAAATATCAATGGTTCTTTTTTCGCAAAACATAAAGCGGCGTTAAGTCCTGCCACCAATCCCCCGGCGGCCGATTCTACATAACCTTCCACCCCCGTTATTTGCCCGGCAAAAAAGATATTTTTATTGTTTTTTAACCGCCCTGTAGCTTCTAAGACCTTGGGCGAATTAATAAAGGTATTGCGGTGCATTACACCGTAACGTACAAATTCGGCATTTTCCAAACCGGGTATAAGTGAAAAAACCCTCTTTTGTTCCCCCCATTTCAAACGGGTTTGAAAGCCAACAATATTAAAAAGAGTCCCTTCCCGATTATCACGACGCAATTGGACAACCGCATAAGGTTGCTGCCCTGTTTTGGGGTCAATAAGACCTACAGGCTTTAAAGGCCCAAATAACAGGGTATCTTTTCCTCTTTTAGCCATAACCTCAACGGGCATGCATCCCTCAAAATGAATTATTTCTTCTTCAAAGTGTTCTAAAGGATGAAGCTGGGCATGAATAAGCTCATTATAAAACTTTTCATATTCCTCTTTAGTCATGGGGCAATTTAAATAATCCGCATCACCTTTGTCATAACGGGAAGCCCAAAAGGTTTTAGTATAATCAATAGAATCACTGGTTACTATGGGAGCTGCAGCATCATAAAAATAAAAATAATCTTGGCCTGTCAGCTCTCTGATAATTTCAGCCATCCTTCCGGAAGTCAAGGGACCGGTAGCTATTACATAAATGGTATCTGGATCTAACTTTGTTAATTCCTCCCGGTGCACGGTAATAAGGGGATGATTGGATATTTTTTCAGTTAAACACAAAGAAAAATTTGTTCTGTCAACTGCCAAAGCTCCCCCGGCAGGTATTCTATTGTCATCGGCACAGTACATTATAATGGAATTACAACGACGCAATTCCTCCTTTAATAATCCTACGGCATTTTCCAGCCCCGCGCCCCGTAGTGAATTACTGCATACTAATTCTCCAAAAAGGCCGGTTGTATGGGCAGGGGTTTTTTTATGGGGCCGCATTTCAAATAAATCTACCTTTATCCCTTGCTGAGCAATTTGCCAGGCGGCTTCACTTCCAGCCAATCCTGCTCCGACTACCGTTATAGACGCATTCACTAAAATTATTCCTCCTTAACGTCCTTCCTTTCGTAATGACAATCTTTGTTGCTGCATACTTTTGTCTTGTTTTTTTCAATAAGGAAACTCCCACATTGAGGACATTTTTCTTTCAGGGGTTTTTCCCAGCTGACAAATTCACATTTGGGATAACGGTCACAGCCATAAAAAGTTCGGCCTTTTTTTGTTCTGCGAATAACAACTTTACCCGCTTTGCAGACAGGACATTCCACACCAATCTCTTCTAATAAGGGCTTGGTATTCCGACATTCGGGGAAACCGGGACAAGCCAGAAATTTACCGAACTTGCCAAACTTAATTACAAAATTTCTCCCGCACTTGTCACAAACTTCTTCGGATACTTCATCTTTTACTTCAATTCTTGCTATTTCCTCTTCAGCCTGCTGCAATTCTTTTTCAAAACCCTGATAAAAATCACGAATAACCTGTTTCCAATTGAAACGTCCTTCTTCAATACCGTCCAGTTTATCTTCCAAAGCAGCGGTAAATTCAACATCAACCACATCAGGAAAATATTCTTTTAATAAATCTACGACAACAAAACCCAATTCGGTGGGAAAGAACTGTTTATCTTCCCTGATAACATATCCCCGGCTCAAAATGGTATCAATAATAGGAGCATAAGTGCTAGGGCGACCAATGCCCTTTTCCTCCAATGCTTTTACCAATGTTGCCTCGGTAAAACGGGCCGGAGGTTGGGTAAAATGCTGTTTGGGTTCAAATTTTTGTAATTTTAATTTTTGCCCTTCACTTACTTCCGCCAGAGGTGAATCTTTACCTTCCTCTTCATCTTTGGCTTCAGTATAAATTTCCATAAAACCTTTAAATATTGCCACAGAACCTGAAGCTGTAAATTCATAATTATCGGCTGTAATTACAACCGTTGTTTGCTCAAATTGGGCTTGAGCCATTTGACTGGCTAAAAACCGATCCCAAATCAATTTATATAATTTTAATTGATCTCTATTTAAAAAAGACTTTATTTGTTCCGGTTCTTTCCAAATAGATGTCGGTCTAATGGCTTCATGGGC
>JAAXZE010000088.1 GCA_012720075.1 Clostridia bacterium | reverse complement strand
TTTATCATGTATTGCTTTATATAATCTTCTATTATTATACTTAAATCTTCTTTAAATTTTTTTAATTCATCATTATGGAAACTATTTTTTAGATTTATTTCAATGACTGTATATGGCAGCTCATATGTATCCATAGCTTGAATCATGTTTCTCCATCTTAATCTAAGATTATTGTTTTCCCATCTATAGAATATTTTTTCAAAATTAGATTCATTATGAATATATGTTTGAAGGATTGAATCAATAAAGGATTTATTTAGGATCAAATAAAAGTCAATTCTATAGTGTGATTTTAGTACGATATAAACATCTTCTTCGTATACATAGTTTAAATATAAAGATAGTCTATTTTGGAATGCACACTTTTTGGATTGTTTTAAAATAGGATTGAATACATTTTCTCTCAGTTGTTTACCAGAACCTAATCCTGATTTTCTATCACCAAGCATACTTATTTCATCATCTGATAATATACCTTTTAATAAAGCTCTAAAAGACAAGCTACCAACATTCAATTCATCATTTGAATTTGAATCTAAAACCTCACCATTTGGACCAATAGCTGGACCTTTTAGAGTTTTTAAAGATATATTATCTTCTCATAATGTTAGATCTGCTTTTTCTCTTTTATTACCAGCTAAGTCAGTAGATATTAGCCAATCATCATTCTTACAAAGTGCATCTAAAGCAATTATTTCAGGGATTGATTTCGGATTTGATCTTGAACTTGTATCTCTGCACTCCTTTGAAAAAAGTGCTGAAAAGATATCTTCAAAAATTCGGGAAGTTGTATTTCTATCTCTTATTCTCAGATCAGATACAAAAGAAAACAGTATATTACCAATTAACACGCCCTCAAATTCATTGTTATTGATACTTTCCTTTAAACTATTTAAGAATCTTGCCATTTCATTTATGTTATGAGGATATTCTTCTATATTTGCTTTTTTTAAAAAGGATTTACCGATAATATTTATTTTTGATAAAAGAATTCTATCTAAAATCATTTATATACCTCCATCAATTGCTCTCAATCATTTAATGTATATAATGGAATAAATCAATTCTCTGGGAGCAGGAAGATTATATTTTATAGTGATGATTTTATGAGTCTAATTTGGTTTTAAAGGTTAAAAATAAAAGGTCCCCTGACTTTCGGTAAGCATAACCGATTGCTGGGAACCTTGTTTTTTTGGGAGTATGGCTTATTATTTAGAAATTGTTGCCGTTCCAGCCCCAGGTTGCAACTTCCTCATATTTTACATAGATACAATCTGGTTGTATGTTAAGCGCATCATGCAATATATTTGTAATTTCTCTGGTAAGATGATTATATGCGTCTTTTGATGCTTGGCCAAAAAGCTTCACTTCTACAAAAGCTAAAGGCTTATCGTTTTTTCCTTTAAAATACAAATTGCTTTCATCCTCAAAAGAAACCATAAGCCAATTTTCGCTTTTTCCAGGCAGTAATTCAATGGCTTTTCCAAGCTTGGCCTTAATAGAGTCACACTGATCCTTATTTAACTTGACATTAGTTTTTGTGCTTATATATGGCATTAGTATCATCCTTTCATATCATTATTTATGTATTTTATGAAAATATTTTAATAATCAAATAAATTATATCACATATACAAATGTTGTGA
>JAAXZE010000087.1 GCA_012720075.1 Clostridia bacterium | reverse complement strand
ATTTTATCTTATGATTTACGTTTTTTGTAACTTAGGTGCTTTCGGTGTGGTTATTGCTTATACCCAAGCCGGCGGAGGGGAACAACTGGAAGATTATAACGGAATGTGGAAAAAATCTCCCTTCCTGGCGGCTGTGATGCTCATTTGTCTTCTTTCTTTAGGCGGTATCCCGCCGTTAGCCGGTTTTGTCGGAAAGTTCCTGTTGTTTAAGGCAGTAATGGCCAGCGGCTATATGTGGTTAGTTTTTGTATCCTTTGGTATGAGCTTGGTTTCCGTTTACTACTATTTATTGGTTGCCAAAGCTATGTATCTAAAAGCTCCTAAAGATAACACCGTAATTAAAGTGCCGACAGGAATGCAGATTACTTTATTGTTGGCTACAATCCTAACCTTTATCTTAGGTGTTTATGCTACACCTTTAATAAATATAACTACAAAAGTCGCTCAAACCTTCTTTTAAAAAAAGTCCCTTTTGGGGCTTTTTTTAAATGGTGATGGAAAAATAAGTTATGCCTAAATTAAATAAACAAAATAGAGGAAATTGTTAAAGAATGAAGAAAAATGACCATATTATTTTTTTAAAGGAGTTTGTAATGAGCAAGGGTTTAGGGCAAAAAGGGGAGGACCTGGCAGTTAAAGAATTGGTCAGCCGGGGATATAAAATACTGGAAAGAAACTTTCGATGTAAAATAGGGGAAATAGATATCATAGCCCAGGAAAAAGACACCTTAGTATTTATTGAAGTAAGATCCAAAAGCGGCTCTGAATACGGATTACCGCAGGAAACGGTTATGAGCAAAAAAAAGAAGACCATCCGCAAAGTAGCTGAATTTTATTTGATGAAAAATAAATTGCAGGATGTCTATTGACGCTTTGATATTATTTCTATAATTTGGGTAAATAATAATAAACCTAGGATTGAAATATTAAAGGATGCTTTTTAATAATCTAATTATTTGACATTCTGGGTTTCTATATTCGTTTTCTCCATTTTGGCAGTACTCCGGGGACCTGCCTACCCCGAGATTACCAATTTTTATGTGGATTGGACGACAATAAGATGAGTGTTTTTTTTAAAAAGTTCACAAAATGTTCACATTTAAACCCAAATTTGGTCAAATTCCTCTGCTAGGATAAAGTCATACTATTTCATACTATTAAGCAAAGGAGGAATTTAACCATGAAAAAAGCCGCTATTATCTTACTGGGAGGACTTGTATTTATAGCATTGGCAGGAACGGCTATTGCAGAAACAGTAGCTCCCCAAGTTCCGGTATCTGTACCCGATGCCCAAAACCAGGATTTTTATAAGCAAATGTATGAATACTGTCATGGTCCTAACGGGATGATGAACAGGTGTTTCGGTGGGAATTACGGTACGGCCCCTCAGGGATTTGGTCCGATGATGGGCGGTATGATGGGCTGGTAAGAAAAGGGTAGCACCTGGCTACCCTGTTTCAGACTTATCTCCTAATGAAGTAATTTTCTATTATGAAAAAACATAAGGGGGATTTTAATGGTTACAAAAGAAGAGAAAAAGCAAAGATTTATTTCCGAAAAAAAAAGCAACAAAAAATTATTGTTTGCTTTGTTAGCGTTTGCGGTAGTTTTTGCCGTGGGCATTACCGTCTTTTTTAATAAAGAAGAGGATAAAAAGCTCTATAATATCGGAGCAGTCAACTATGGGGATAAGATTATTGAGATGAAGGATATAAATAATACCGTGAAGGACGGCAAGATTATCATTCCTTTAAAAGATATTAAAGAAAACGGCATTATTTTTACCCAATATTCCCAAAACGGAAAAACCGTTCCCTTAACGGCATTTGTAACACCGTCCGGCGATGTTACCGCTGCCGTCAGTATGTGTGAACCCTGTGTAGGGATAAGGTTTCACATTGATGGAAAGGAATTGGTTTGCAATGCTTGCGGAACCCGCTGGACTTTAGATGGATTAGAGGGAGTATGGGGTGGCTGTTTAAAATACCCGCCCGATACATTAAATTATGAAGTTGATCCCGATGGAACCAATATTTTGCTGGATGAACAGGAAGTTATAGCTTGGCAGCCCAGAAAGTAGATGGTTAGGAGGTCTTATGGGACTTTTTGATATAGTGCTTAAACACCTGTGGCGTAACAAAAGCAAAGCGTTATTTTTGGCTTTAGGTATTATTATTGGAGTCACAACCATTGTTTCCTTATATACAATTACCATTTCCATGGAAAAAGAAGTCAGCGATAAATTTGACCAGATTGGCTCCAATATCATAATTGTGCCCAAAACCGAGGAGTTGCCATTGGCTTATGGCGGTATCACTGTTTCAACCGGCGGGCAGTCGGAGGTTAGTCTCCCGGAGGAAGCCATTAAT
>JAAXZE010000086.1 GCA_012720075.1 Clostridia bacterium | reverse complement strand
GAACGCAGGTGGCTGAGGATTAGAATTATCAACTGTTTAATCCGGCACTTAATTGAAACTATCAATTTTGTATCTTTTAAAAAATAATGAATAAAATAAAAGAATAATTAAGAAACGTAACTAAATTATCAATTATGTGCCGGGGAGTTTTGATAATTCCCGAAGCCACCGAGTCATTCCTTATAACTGTTTGAGCTAGCTTTTCGTTGATAATAAAAATAGTTTGTAAAAAAGCTAGCTCGGTAAAAAACCAAGCCTTTAATCACTAAAACTGTCCAAGGTAGCTATTAGTTCTTCTTCTTCAATAAACTCCATTGAATGATTTCTTATCTTTTCCTGATATTCAGAAGGTAATTGGCTTATGGGAATCTCCGTTACCTTATATATTCCTCCTTCGGATTTCACTTTGCTTGGTCCGTAATAAACCGTGACGTATTCATTGGTATTGTTGCTGCCTAAGTGCCATATTTTTTTATGTTCGGAACATAACCCTTCTTTCCAGGTTATGATAGTAACAATGTCATTGTTTTTTTCAAAAGTTTTATTTTCCTGGGCCAGTTTTTCTTCTAACTCCTCAAAAGTTAATCCGTTTAATTGTTCCCTTTGTTCGGAAGTAAATTCCGTCTTTATTTCCGGACATTTGAGACCATATCTTTGGCATATGACATATTTCTCCGTAAAAAAGATTTGGGTTTCGCTCGATATTTTAAAAACCTCCGCCAAAGGTTCTTGCACATGGGGAACTTGCGGTTTTTTTTGAGGACGTGAATTTTCTATCCAGTAATAAGACAACCCGCCGCTAAGAAAGAATACTGTTAACAATCCCATATAAATATATTTATATTTTTTCCAGGACATATTTTCCTCCGGCAAAACCTTAACGGTTTTTTTGGTATTTTTCCCAAATTCTGTCTTGTTTATACATAAAGAAAACTCACCTTTCAGGGAGCTTCGGCTCCGCCCGAAAAGTGAGCTCTTTTTAGAAAAGTTTTTTAAAGTTGGGCTAATAAGTCATCATCAATGTCAAAATTGGCGTAAACATTTTGGACATCGTCATGGTCTTCAAAAGCATCCATAAGCTTCATGAGCTTCTTGGCCTGTTCAAGGTCCGTTATTTCCACGGTATTTTGAGGAATCATGGTAATTTCCGCCTGTTCAAAGCGCAAATTATGTTTTTCCAAATCCGATTTTACTTTTTCAAAATTTTCAGGGGTGGTGAAAATCTCTATTTCACCGTCTTCTGTCTTAATATCCTCAGCTCCTGCTTCCAAAGCCAGTATTAATAAATCATCTTCGCTCATTGTTAGATCTTCGGATTTTAGAGTCAGGTAACCTTTTTTATCAAACATCCAAGAAACACAACCTGTTTCTCCCATATTGCCGCCGTACTTGGAAAACAAATGGCGTATTTCACCGGCTGTTCGATTGCGATTATTGGTCATGATGTTTAAGGTAACAGCCACTCCGCCCGGGCCATAGCCTTCATAAACAACTTCTTCATAGTTTTCAGCTTCACCGCCGCCAACACCTTTTTGAATTGCCCTGTTAATATTATCATTGGGCATATTGGCTTCCTTGGCTTTCTCAATGGCAATCCTCAAACGAAAATTGCCGGCCGGGTCTCCTCCCCCTTGTCTGGCAGCAACAATTATTTCTCTGGCAAGTTTGGTAAAGATTTTTCCTTTCTGTGCATCCTGTTTTGATTTTCTATGTTTAATGTTCGCCCATTTTGAATGACCGGCCATTAAAATTTCTCCTCCTAACACATAAAAACTTATTTAAAAATGTCTTTTAAAATTTGGGTGGCATAGGGGGCATTTCCCTTTTATGCTTGGAACAATTATGAAGTTTTTCAATAATTAATCTGTCCTTTTCGGGAATAGGTTTACCTTCCAAAAAGTCATCTATCATGTCATATGTTGTACCCATTTCGCCCTCATCAGTCTGATTTTCCCATAGTCCCGCCGAAGGAGCCTTTAAAATTATTTCAGGGGGCACACCCAACTCTTGGGCCCAAAGCCGCACTTCCCTCTTGGTCAACCGGGCAATAGGCAAAATATCCACTCCACCATCGCCGTATTTGGTAAAATACCCGGTATAAACTTCTGCAGCGTTATCGGTGCCCACAACCAAGTAATTTAAAGAGTTGGCAATAGCATAAAGAGTGCTCATCCTAAGTCTGGCTTTTAAATTAGCCCTGGCAAGGGTAAAATTATATTTATCATCCATAGAAGAAGACAATGCGCTTTCCACTTTAGTAAATAAAGAGCGGTGAGTATCGGTAAGGTCCACTACTATATGCCTGAGACCACAGGATTGAACCACTTTTAGGGCATCAGCTTTGTCCCGAGGATTGCTTTCACAGGGCATTATTACTCCTAAAGAATTATCGGGAAAGGCTTGCTTAATCAAAAAACCGCATAAGGCACTGTCAATGCCGCCACTTACTCCAACGACCAAACCTTTGGCTTTTGATAATTCAACCTGGTCTTTCAACCACTGAATTGTTTTATCAATCTTTTCCGATAATTCCATATGTTTGACCCCTTTCCCGTTTTTTATATTTATATATTATAGTAAATCAAAGAACTTGGTAAAACATTTTTAATTTAATAAATAAAATCTTACCGTTCTTACCCCACATTTTAAAGCTTCCGTTTTCTTATCAATAAATAAATCT
>JAAXZE010000085.1 GCA_012720075.1 Clostridia bacterium | reverse complement strand
CATCCTTATACTAAAGCCCTTTTGTCAGCCATTCCCGTTCCTGAGGTGGACGCAGCAAGGGAAAGAATTATTTTGGAAGGAGATGTGCCCAGCCCTATTGATCCGCCCAGCGGGTGCAATTTCCGGACCAGATGCTCATTGGCAGATAGTGAATGTGTTTCAAAGGAACCGTTACTTGGGGAAGTATCTCCTGGTCATAGTGTTGCTTGTCATAAAAAGGGAGCATAGGAAAACCCTTTTGCTCCCTTTTGGATTTGTATGGGATTTAACGAAAAAAAGACTCCGGGCCAGGAGAGAAAAGCTTGAGGAATATAATTTAATAATTAAACAAAAATAAATAAATATACGGGAGGAAAAGAATTTGCGTTTAGTTAATTTATATTATATAATTAATTGTTGATAGGATGTGTTTGTAGAGTTTATTTGAATGTTTTCAAAATTGAACAGTGGGGTGTCGCCAAGCGGAAAGGCACCAGACTCTGACTCTGGCATTCGTAGGTTCGAATCCTTCCACCCCAGCCACTTTTTAGAAGCTAGGTATAAACCTAGCTTCTCTTTTTTTGGCTGCGAAAGGTACTTAAGAAGGAGAATAGCTATAATCTTTGTCAAAAGAAATAATACAGTGATAGTTAGGGTGTTTTTCCCTGACCTTTTTGGTAATTGCCTGGCTTAGCAGATTCTCTTCTTCAGGGGTAATGCTCCTTTGAACCACTATATCAAAAATAAGGTTTTTTTTGGCCCCTTTGCCGACAATTCGAAAGTCATGGAAAGAAAGAACTTGGGGAAACTCGGCAAGGATTAGAGCTATTTCCTCCTGGAGATATTTTATCTCTTCACAATCGGTATTGATGGGGTCCATGTGAATGGTCAGCAGGATGTCTAAATCTTTTGCGCATTGGCGCTCGATATGATCAATCAATTCATGGATTTCTATGATATCTTCTTTGGCTGATACCTCAACATGGATGGAAGCCATATACCGCCCGGGACCATAGCTGTGAACAATCAAATCATGGATGCCCATTATTTGATCATATTTTAGAACTTTTCTTTTTATTTGTTCCACTATTTTCTGATCAGGAGTTTCACATAAAAGGGGGCTGATGGTCTCTTTTGCCAATTTAATGCCGGAATAAAGGATTAAGCCGGAAACAAAAATCCCCACATAAGCGTCCAGGGGCCAAGTGGTAAATAAAGAAGCTACTAGAGATATACCGATACAGGAGGTAGAAATCATATCGCCCAAGCTGTCAAAGGAAGTAGCGGTGAGGGCTTGGGAATTGATTGCTTTGGACAGGTACCGGTGGAACAGGAAAAGCCAACCTTTTACCAGGATAGCCAGGATAACTATTAAAAAGGCCGGCAAACTAAAATTTACGGTAACGGGGTTAAATACCCGCTCTAAAGAAGATTTAATCAGTTCATAGCCAACTAAGATCACTAAGAAGGCGACAATTAAACCGGCTATATACTCCAGACGGCCGTGACCGAAGGGATGTTCTTCATCGGCAGGCTTGGCAGCCAGTTTAAAACCCAGAATAGTAACCAGGGAAGATAAAACATCGCTTAAATTATTGAAGGCATCACCAATAAAGGCAATACTGTTTAGGGTCAGCCCGGTAATTAATTTCACCGCGAAGAGAACCAGGTTGGCAATAATACCCACTAAACCGCCCAGATATCCATATTGGGATCTAACTGTGGGATTATCTACCTCCTGATAATTTTTAATAAATAACTTAACCAATAACTTACTTAGCAAAACCGTCACCTCTGAACGGGGACCATGGGTAAAAAACAAATAAATTTTATACATTATATCATACTGAACCTTTATAATGATTGCCAAAAATTTTTTAATTTATTATGTAAAAGTCTGTTAAATAATGGTTGAAGGTTCCTCGATCTTGTGCGGCTTGCTGGGCACTATTTAAATAATGAGCAGAACGCTTATTTATCTCAATTGAATTAATAAGGTAACAGAAAAATGCAACAAATATTATTTTTTTTAGTCTAATGAAATAAAGAAGCCTAATTAATAATTTATTAATTATACAAGGAGGGCCTAATAATGAAAAAAAATCTATGCCTGCTAATTTTTATGGCTTTAAGTTTGATTTTAACTTCAGGATACGCTGAAATAACTGATTGGGAACCAACAAAATATGATTATGTAAATGATTTTAATAGTGTTAATATGACCGTAAAAGAAGAAACAGTATCCTCAACTGGCTTGACGGTAGTTATAGAAAATAATTCTGATATTGAGTTTATTTATGGTGAATACTTTCAGTTAGAAAAGAAAATCAAGGGAAATTGGTATCAGGTTCCTGTTATTATAGAAAATTATGGTTTTGATGACATAGGTTATACTTTGGCTCCTGGGGGAATTGGAAAATGGAATGTAGAGTGGGACTGGCTTTATGGAAGCCTGGATGCCGGTGAATATCGCATAGTAAAAATTATAGCAGATTTAAGAACAAGGGATAATAATCGGTATAAATCGGCAGATAGTAATCAGTACATATTAGCAGCAGAGTTTAAAATTTTATCCGATTAAAACAAATAACCTTATTTGCTTATTTATTATGTAAATAAAGGGACAAGCCTTGATTTTTCAAGGCTGTCCCTTTATTAGCTTAGATAATTTTTAGAGGGGCTTTTTTCAATTAAAGTTTTTTCAAAAATCTACTCATCCGCTCCAAGGCTTCATTAATATTGGCGATAGAAGCGGCGTAACAGCAACGGATAAAACCTTCTCCGCTTTCCCCAAAGGCATTGCCGGGTACTACGGCGACTTTTTCTTCTATCAGCAGTCTTTCGGCAAATTCCTCCGAGGTCAAGCCGGTATTTTGAATGGAGGGGAAGGCGTAGAATGAACCTTTAGGTTCAAAACACTTCAGCCCTAATTCTTTAAAACCGTTAAGTATTAAATTGCGACGCTGGTTATAGGATTGAACCATTTTTTTCATTTCGCTTTCACCGTTTCTTAAGGCTTCCAAAGCGGCTTTTTGGCCCATAATAGGCGCGCAAAGCATGGTGAACTGATGGATTTTCATCATGGCTTCGATTATTTCTTTGGGAGCCGCGGCATAACCAATACGCCATCCGGTCATGGCATAGGCTTTGGAAAAACCGTTTAACGTAACGGTTCTTTCCCACATCCCCGGTAAGGCGGCAAAGGAAAAATGCTGGCCTTCATAGGTCAATTCACAATAGATTTCATCGGAAATAACGACCAGATTATGTTCTTCCACAACCTTGGCTATTGCTTCCAAATCTTCTTTGGTCATGATAGCCCCGGTGGGATTGTTGGGAAAAGTAAGAATTAAAATTTTAGATTTGGGAGTGATTTTGGATTTAAGCTCTTGGGCAGTAAGTTTAAAGTCGTCTTTCTCATAGGTGCGTAAAGGTACGGGAACCCCACCGGCTAATATCGCCCCCGGTGCATAAGACACATATGAAGGATCGGGAATCAACACTTCATCTTCAGGGGATGTAAGGGCTCTTAAAGCCAGGTCTACCGCTTCACTGACTCCCACAGTTACCAGTATTTCATTGGCGGGATTGTAATTTAGTCCGAATTTGGTCAAGTAACGGGCTATTTCCTCCCGCAATTCGGGCAGGCCATAGTTTGAGGTATACATGGTATAGCCTTTTTCCAGTGAATAATAGCAGGCTTCTCTTATGTGCCAGGGAGTGACAAAATCGGGTTCACCGACTCCCAGGGAAATAACTCCTTGGGTCTGGCTTACCAGGTCAAAAAATTTTCTGATTCCTGAGGGGGGAATTCTTTTAATTTTTTCATTTACAAAGGAACCGGGATTGATACTCATGGAGACACCACCAACCTATTGTCTTTTTCTTCACCGCTAAAGATTACACCGTCTTCTTTATATCGCTTCATAACGAAGTGAGTCCGGGTACCGTTGACATGTTCCAGCGAAGCCAGTTTGTGGGCTACAAAGTTGGCAATATCTTGCATTGTCTCTCCCTCCACAATGACACACAGGTCATAACCCCCAGACATTAAATAAACAGATTTTACCTGGGAAAAATGATAAATTCGTTCGGCAATTTTATCAAAGCCGTATTCCCTTTGAGGTGTGATATTCACCTCAATTAATGCGGTAACCGGAGGAGAAGGAACCTTTTCCCAGTTGATGACGGTATGGTATTTGAGAATAACCTTTTCTCTTTCTAATTGTTGGATTAAGGCAGCAATTTCTTCTTTGGAAACGTTGAGCATTTTGGCCAATTGTTGTTGAGTCAATCGGCTGTCATTTTCCAGCAGTTGTAATACTTGTTTTCTTAAATCCCCCATTTCTAACCTCCTTAAAATTATAATTATTAAGATTAAAAGATGAATTTTTCTCTAAATAAAAAACTCCCGTCCCCAAGTAGGGACGAGAGTTGTTCTCGCGGTACCACCCTAGTTGGCCAAAAAAATTTGACCCACTCAGTATTTCTTTAACGGCGAAAAACCGGCCTGCTTACTAAAATTT
>JAAXZE010000084.1 GCA_012720075.1 Clostridia bacterium | reverse complement strand
TAGTCTCTTGGGATGCATCTAATCTCAAGCTAAATGTATGATGCATCCGATGCATGCCAATTTAAATCTGATGCATCCCAAAAAAGTTACCCAAAAGATGAGGCATCCTTTAAACTATGCTCAGGTGCAGATGCGTCAGGAGTTATTTAACATGCTTGGGATTCATCCCAATAAGAAACCTGAATTCTAGTCACACTTACACACTCACATACTTAGTTACTAATTTATGAAAAGGAGTTGAAATAAATGTCCAATGTTTACGATGTATTACTGGAACGGGGTTACATAGATCAGGCAACCCACGAAGAAGAACTTAGGGAGCTTTTGGGAAAAGAAAAAGTGACCTTTTATATTGGATTTGACCCGACCGCTGACAGTCTTCATGTAGGTCATTTCATTCAGATTATGGTTATGATGCACATGCAAAGGCATGGTCACCGGCCTGTCGCCCTTTTGGGCGGCGGGACAGGCATGGTCGGCGATCCCTCCGGAAAAACCGAAATGCGGAAACTGCTAACCAAAGAAAGCGTTGAGAAAAATATAGAGTCCTTCAAAAAGCAGTTTTCCCGTTTCATCGATTTCGGCCCCGACAAAGCCATAATGGTCAACAATGCCGATTGGCTTTTAAATTTGAATTATATCGATTTCCTAAGGGAAGTTGGCCGCCATTTCTCCATTAATCGGATGATTGCTGCCGAATGCTATAAAAACCGTTTGGAAAAAGGCTTAACTTTTTTAGAATTCAATTACATGATTATGCAGTCCTATGACTTTCTGGAGCTTTATCGCCGTTATAATTGCAAATTGCAGATGGGCGGCAGCGACCAGTGGTCCAATATAATCGGGGGAGTTGAATTAATCAGAAGAATAGACGGCGGCTCCGCCTACGGCCTGACCTTTAAACTTCTTACCACAAGCGAAGGTAAAAAAATGGGTAAAACAGAATCCGGTGCGGTTTGGTTAGACCCGCAAAAAACTGCTCCCTATGATTTCTACCAGTACTGGCGCAACGTCGATGATAAAGATGTGGAAAATTGCCTGGCCCTTTTGACTTTCCTTCCCATGGAAGAAGTTAAGCGTCTGGGCTCTTTAGAAGGTTCCGAGATCAATAAGGCCAAGGAAGTCTTGGCCTATGAAGTAACCAAGCTGGTTCACGGGGAAACTGAAGCCATTAACGCCCAAAAAGCGGCTCAAGCCCTGTTTGGAGCCGGTAAAGAAGAGGGCTCCATCCCCACCACTGAGATTGAAGAAAGCCGGATAGAAGCCGGCATAGACATTCTGACCTTACTCCAAGAAGCAGGGTTAATCCCTTCTAAGAGTGAGGGCCGCCGTCTTATCCAGCAAGGCGGTATCACCTTAGCAGAAAAAAAGGTGGAAGACTTCAACCTGGTTGTAACCAAAGAGCATTTCACCGATGGCAAATTAATGATTAGAAAAGGTAAAAAAGTTTATCATTTAATAAAACTGAAATAAAAGCTGAGGGGCTGGCATGGAAATCAGCCCCTACAGCTTGTTGACAAACTATATTTATTATCAACGAAAAACTAGCTCAAACAATTTTAAGGAATGAACTCGGTGGCTTCGGGAATTATCCTCAGCCACCTGCGTTCCTTTTATTCAATCTCGCTAAGGCTTTTCTTATGATACAGTTTTATTTTTGCCAAATATTATTAAAGGGGCTGATATTAAACCAGCCCCTACATTTTTATTCAACATTCCAACTTAAATAATCAGTTAACCCCTGATTTTTGCCTTTTTTCCTCTTTGGCCCGTTCCTCTTTGCTCAAATACTTTTTCCTTAACCTTAAAGACTGAGGAGTGACCTCCAAATATTCATCATCATCCAAATAAGCAATGGCCTGTTCCAAACTCAAAGTCATGGGAACTTTCAATTTCACCGTTTCTTCTTTGGTTGAGGAACGCATATTGGTCAAAGCCTTCTCTTTGCAGACATTAACAGTTATATCCTGTTCCCGATTATTCTCTCCTACTATCATGCCTTCATAAACTTTGGTTCCGGGACCGATAAAAAGGGTCCCTCGCTCTTCAGCGGACAATAACCCGTAAGTGGTAGCAGTCCCCGTTTCATGGGCAATCAACACCCCGTTTCTCCGGCCGCTGATTTCGCCTTTATAGGGTTTATAGCCCTCATAGGTATGGTTCATAATACCATAACCTCTGGTATCAGTCAGAAACTCGGCCCGAAATCCTACTAAACCTCGGGCGGGAATAGAATATTCCAGCCGAACTTGTCCATGATTGTTAACCATATTAATTAATTCGCCCTTGCGGTAACCCAGTTTTTCCATAACCGGTCCCATGTACTCTTCCGGGATATCAACGGTCAGATATTCAAAGGGCTCATATCGAACACCGTCAACTTCCTTAAAAATTACCTTGGGTTTGGAAACCTGGAACTCCATACCTTCCCGCCGCATCTTTTCAACCAGAATTGCCAAGTGGAGCTCTCCCCGCCCGGAAACCAGGAAAACCTCCGGCCTTTCAGTCTCCTCGACCCTTAAAGATACATCGGTTTTCGTTTCCTTCAGGAGCCGAGCCCCCAATTTGCGGGCGGTTGCCGGTTCTCCTTCCCGGCCGGCAAAAGGAGAATCATTAACGATAAAACTCATTTGCAGGGTAGGCTCGTCTATTTTTAACAAAGGCAAAGCTTCCAAAACTTCCGGGTCACAAATGGTTTCCCCGACGTTTATATCACCTAAGCCTGTAACTGCTATAATTTCTCCCACACCGGCTTCTTCAATCTCAATCTTTTTTAAGCCTTGAAAACCTAAAAGTTTACCGATTTTCGAGTACTGGACGCTTCCATCCCGTTTTATTACCGCAACTTGACTGCCTGCTTTTATTTTGCCCCGATTTACCCGCCCAATGGCAATTCTGCCGACATAATCGTTATAATCCAAGAGTGTCACCTGCATCTGCAAAGGAGCCTCCAAATCACCGCCGGGGGCCGGGATATTTTTTATAATGGCTTCAAAAAGCGGCTCCATATTATCGGTCAAATTTTCAGGGTCTTCTCCGGCAATACCCTTTATCCCCGAAGCATAAATAACCGGAAAATCCAACTGTTCTTCCGAAGCTCCCAAATCGATAAACAGATCCAATACCTCATCAACGGTCTCCAGGGGTCGGGCAGCTTCCCTATCCATCTTATTTACTACAACAATACATTTAAGGTTTTGTTCCATGGCTTTTCTTAACACAAAGCGGGTCTGAGGCATACAGCCTTCGAAAGCATCCACTACCAGGAGTACACCGTCTACCATTCTCATAATCCGTTCCACTTCCCCGCCGAAATCAGCATGGCCGGGAGTATCAACAATATTTATGGTGTATCCTTTATAGTTTATGGAAGTATTCTTGGCTAAGATGGTTATGCCTTTTTCTCTTTCCAGCTCATTGGAGTCCATAACCCGTTCGACAACATGTTCATTACTCCGAAATACCCCTGCCTGAGATAGGAGTTTGTCCACAAGGGTTGTTTTACCATGATCAACATGGGCAATTATTGCTATGTTTCTTATCATGTCTTGACACATTAATACTCCTCCTATATTTGAAAGGAACAAAAAAATCTCTAACTTTAGTATTTTATTATCTACAAAAAGAAAATTCAAGGGCTGGCAATAATAAATCAGTTTATAAAGATTAAAGATTATGTCAATTTCGTTGACAAGCTTGAGCTTCGCTAACTAAAAAGCCTCACTCCGTATCTGCAGTTCTATCGGTCTACTTGCTAAAGAAAAAAAGTGTTAAGGTTTCGTTCCGCTAGATAAAGCTTGAGAACACACCCTAACACCCTTACTCACGTACACTTTTAATTTTTACTTGGCACCTATTCACCGGCACAAATGTTTTTCCCTCTACTATTATTTTCCTGTAGAACCGTAGCACTGTAGAACTGTAACACCGACCCCCTGTATAGCCGATAAGCAAAGAAATTACTTCCCCTTTGCCACCCGGGCGGTATTTTTTATAAATTCATAGGCCCCTACCGTAAAAAGCCCCATCGCAAAGCCGGCAATGGCCCCTTTTAAGGAAAACTCCAATAAAACACACCCCATTATCATACCGGTAATACCCAAAACC
>JAAXZE010000083.1 GCA_012720075.1 Clostridia bacterium | reverse complement strand
TACTAATAGGTCGAGGGCTTGACCATAAAACTTTTCCACTGTGAAGTTTTGAGAGAACAAACAAGTCTCAAGGGAAATACTGAGAGTCGGCATCCGATGAAAGTAACACTCTATTGATGCATCTCCTCTTGGGTTTCATTCCCTGATGCATCCGAAGAGGGTGACTCTAAAGCTGATGCATCGTATGAGCTAGACTCTGAAGCAGATGCGTCAAGCAAGAATAACATGCATGGGATGCAGACCAAAAGAATTAACCCAAAAGAAAAGTAAATACTGTTCCTGGTGACAATAGCGGAGGGGCCACACCTGTTCCCATACCGAACACAGTAGTTAAGTCCTCCAGCGCCGATGGTACTTGGACCGCAAGGTCCTGGGAGAGTAGGTCGTTGCCAGGAACTTTTTTTTCTTATATTGCTATTCTGCAGGAAGCTTAAAGGGTATACCGATGCAATTACCCAAAATTTTACTCAAAAGAAGGGTTTTTTAAATTTTTGGCGAATATTTCTTATTATGCACTTAACCTGGTAATCTTAATTTTGGTAAAAAGGAGTTTTATGCATGTGCATGAAATGGAAAAAGGGGTTAGTCTTTCTGATAATTGTCTGTATCTCCTTGTTTACTTTAGGTTGTAAAGATTCCGAAAAAGTTGAACGGGATGTTATTCCCAAGTTAATTGAGGAAATTGTTAATGATACTAAACAAGCTATTTTGAAAAAAGATGTGCAGCTGGCCAGGGAAACCTGGAGCAAAGTAACTGAATATAGTGTAAAGGCTAATGAATATGGTGATAAAGAACTTTCCGCTGCCCTTAGTAAGTTGGCAACTACATATGTTAAGTTGATTGAATACTGTGAAAGCGGAGATGAAAGCTTATTAGAGATATTTAACATGGAGTTTGCCAAGGCATTAGACAAGATGGAATCTTTCAAAAAAATAGTTGAAGAACTGCAGGCCGATCGGTCTGTATTTTTTTTGCCTATAGAATGGCTTTATTGAAATAAAAATTTTAGGAAAGATTATGGCCTATTAACATAAATTGGATATAAAATTATATAGGCTTTTTGCTTTTTCTTACGAATACTTTAAAAAAGCAAGCTAAATATTTGAGGTGCGTAAATGAGTGTTAAGAAAAAATTTTTCTTTTTATTTTTAACGTTGGCCATTACCCTTTTAATCGGGGTAATGGGAAATATTAATAAAACTATTGTTTATGCCGACAGCAGGAAAATAGAACACTGGACTATGGCTGATAATGTTGCGGAAGTTATAGAAGAACTGGATTATCTTAGTTTAAATTCTGATGATATAATTGAACCTGATAAAAATACAAAAATAACCAGCGGATTGACCATTAACATTATCAGAGTGAAAAAAGAGGAATGTACTGTCTTGGAGAGCATACCTTATGAGGTTCAACATAAAGAAGACGGCAATTTGACTGCGGGGCAAAAAAAGATTATCCGTAAAGGCAAAAATGGCATACTTGCCAAAACATTTTTGTTTACGTCTTATAACGGTATTGGGAAAAGTAAAAAGTTAATTAAAGAAGAAATAATAAAGGAACCAACCACGGAAGTTATTGTCCTGGGTACGAAAAAAACTGTGCAACGGGCCGGGAAAAATTTAGATTATAAAGCCGTTTTGACCATGAAATCCACAGCTTATACCCATACCGGAAGCAGAACTGCCACCGGAGTTGTACCTAAACGGGGCATTGTGGCTGTTGACCCCAAGGTTATTCCTTTAGGAAGCAAACTATATATAGATGGTTACGGTTTTGCCGTTGCCCAGGACATTGGCGGTTCCATTAAAGGTCATAGAATAGATTTATTTATGGATACGAAAACGGAAGCTTTAAAATGGGGGGTAAGAAC
>JAAXZE010000082.1 GCA_012720075.1 Clostridia bacterium | reverse complement strand
TTTCCCTATGTCTTGTTTGATTTTCCCATATATTACTTGTCTTCTATACTTCGGGGCAAAAACAATATGATATTTACAGTTCCATTGAGTATGTGATAAACTTTCTGTATCCATTTTGGACATCTACCTCCTTCTAAATATTGTGCGGCTGGCGAAACCTGCACTATTTTATCAATTGGAGGTAGATTTTTCTACTCATAGCTAAAGCTTTTTGGAACCACCTGCATAGCAGGTGGTTTTCGTTATACAATAAGGGCGGCCCGCAGGGCCGGCCTTTTTTTCTTATATTGATTGAGCTATTAATTCAGCCATTTCTTTAGTTCCCACAACTTTACTGCCTTCCCCGGCAATATCACCGGTGGCATAGCCCGCAGCCAAAACTTTTTCCACGGCTTTTTCCACCCCTTGGGCGGCATCTTCCCTGTTACAGGTAAAACGCAGCAAAAGAGCTGCCGAAAGGATAGTGGCTATGGGATTGGCTTTATCCTGCCCGGCCAGATCAGGGGCGGAGCCGTGGGCAGGTTCGTAAAGATTAATCCGGCTGCCCAGGCTGGCCGACGGCAGCATACCTAAGGAACCGGCAATAGCCGCCCCTTGGTCGCTTAAAATATCGCCAAACATGTTCTCGGTTACGATAACGTCAAACTGCTGAGGATTGATTACCAACTGGAAAGCGGCATTATCAACATACAGGTGTTCCACCTTCACATCGGGGTATTTGGAGTTTAAATGGGTTACTACTTCCCGCCAAAGCCGGGAAGTTTCCAAAACATTGGCCTTATCAATGGAATGCAAAACTTTCTTTCTTTTTTGAGCCAGTTCAAAGCCCCGTTGTACCAAGCGGGCTATCTCATCCCGAGTATAACTGATAGTATCATAGGCCCCGTCTTCAGTTTTGCCCTTTTCGCCGAAATAGGCCCCACCGGTCAGTTCCCGTAAAAATACAATATCAACTCCCTCTAAGTAACTGGGCTTCCAGGCCACTTTATTGGCCAGGATTGGGTAATACTTTACCGGCCGCAGATTGCAGTACAAATCTAAACTTTTTCTTAATTCCAATAGAGCAGATTCCGGCCGGAGTTTCCTGTCAAGATTATCCCACTTGGGACCCCCTACCGCCCCTAAAAGAACGGCATCGCTTTCTGCCACCAGTTTTTTGGTTTCCCGGGGAAAAGGGGTACCGGCGGAATCATAGGCAGTTCCGCCAAACTCTCCGTACCGGAATTCAAAATCTATTCCAAAGGTTTGGGCAACCTTTTTGATGACCACCATGGCTCCTTCCATAATTTCCGGACCTATTCCATCCCCCGGCAAAACCGCTACCTTAACCATCGGATTTCACCCTGTTCCGGACATAATTAAGGAGATTTCCTGCCTCGATAATTTCCTGAATAAAAGGCGGAAAGGTTTCGGTTTCAAATTCCTGCCCCGTTGTGGAATTATAAATAAAACCCTGTTTAACATCCACTTCAATATTATCACCGGTAGAAATTCCCTCTACCGCTTCCGGGGCAATAACTATGGGCAGACCAATATTGATGGCATTGCGATAAAATATCCGGGCAAAGCTTTTTGCCACTACACAACTGATACCGGCGGCCTTTATAGCAAAGGGAGCATGTTCCCTGGAACTTCCACAGCCGAAATTTTTACCGGCGACCAGAATATCGCCTTTTTGGACTTTGTCAATAAAATTGGGAATTACGTCCTCCAAACAGTGTTTTTTCATATTTTCTTCGCTGGCGTCATTTAGATAGCGGGCAGCAATTATTAAATCGGTATCAATGTCATCACCTACCAGCCAAACCTTACCAATGTATTTGGTCATTAACATCATTCCTTTCTCTGTGGTTGTACTCTGGGCTCTGGCTCTGGGTTTTGTTCCCTGTGCTCAGTACCCTGTACTCTGTGATTGTATTCTGCGCTCCGAGCCCTGTACCCTGAACCTCAATTCTCCATTCTCAATTCTCCATTCTCAACTCTCCATTCTCAACTCTCAATTCTCAATTCTCCACTAAATAAAACTCTCCATTCTCAATTCTCCATTCTCCATTAATTTACAGGTTTTCCGGAGAGCAGATTTTACCTTTGATTGCCGAAGCGGCGGCAATGGCAGGGCTGGCCAAATATACCTCGCTTTCCGGGTGACCCATCCGGCCCACAAAATTCCGGTTAGTTGTAGTAACAGCTCGTTCCCCTTTGGCTAATATTCCCATATAACCGCCTAAACAGGGCCCGCAGGTCGGTGTGCTGAAAACGCCTCCGGCCTCAATCACCGTATCTACAATGCCTTCCTTAATACATTTTTGATAGATTTCCTGGGTGCCCGGAATAACAATCAAGCGAATATAAGGATGAACCTTGCGGCCTTTGAGAACCTTTGCGGCAGTTCGCATATCCTCCATCCTTCCGTTGGTACAGGAGCCGATTACCACCTGGTCAATGGCAACATCCCCAACCTGGTCTATGTCCCTGGTATTGGAAGGCAAATGGGGAAAAGCTACCTGGGGCTTCAAAGAGCCTAAATCCATTTCAATTTCTTGAACATAGTAAGCATCGGGGTCACTATGGTAGTAAACATAGGGTTTATGAACCCGTCCGACAACATAATCCCTGGTCAGTTCATCAAAAGCCATGATGGCGTTTTTGGCCCCGGCTTCTATAGCCATATTGGCTATGGTAAAGCGGCTGTCCATGGACAAGTATTTCAGACCTTCACCGGCAAATTCCATGGCTTGGTAAAGGGCGCCATCGACACCGATACGGCCGATCAAAGAAAGAATTACATCCTTACCTACCACCCAGGGGTTTTGGGGTTTTCCCTTTAACACTACTTTTATGGTTTCGGGAACCCGCAGCCACACTTCTCCGGTAGCCATGGCCGCAGCGACATCGGTACTTCCTACCCCGGTGGCAAAGGCCCCTAAGGCTCCATAAGTGGTAGTATGGGAATCGGCTCCGATAACTAAATCGCCCGGTGCTACAATTCCCTTTTCCGGCAATAAACAATGCTCAATCCCCATCTGACCTACCTCATAATAATGGGTAAGGTCCTGTTCCCGGGCGAAATCCCGGATTACTTTACATTGCTCTGCCGATTTGATATCCTTGGCCGGAGCAAAATGGTCGGGAATAATTACTACCTTTTCTTTATCAAAAACTTTTTCCACTCCTAATTTTCTAAATTCTTGTATGGCCACAGGCCCTGTTATATCATTGCTTAAAACAACATCCACCTTGGCGTTAATGAGATCGCCGGCCTGCACTTCCTCGACACCGGCATGGGCCGCTAATATTTTTTCCGAAATAGTCATACCCATTATTATCACATCCCCTCAGCAATATTGTTTGTGGACTGGACTTTATTGGTCACATTCAATGCCCGGTTGATAGCGTTTAAATAAGCCCTGGCGCTGGATTCCAAAATATTTACGCTTACTCCCCGGCCGGTAAAGGTCCTGCCCCGGTAGGATACCTTAACTACTACCTCGCCCAGGGCATCCCTGCCCGAGGTTACCGCATTAATCTTAAATTCTTCCAATTTGAATTCCTGGTCCGCCACACTATTGATGGCGGCGAAAGTGGCGTCAATGGGACCCCTGGCAACAGCGGCTTTTTCATGCAGTACCCCGTCAATAGTCACTCCAATAGTGGCAGTGGCAGTGATATTTGTGCCGGTGGAAACGGTCAAATAAGAGAACTGGTATTTTTCCGGCCCTTTTAAGGCCTCAGTGTCAATTAGGGCGATAATATCTTCATCGGAAACTTCCTTTTTATTATCACAAAGTTCTTTAAAGCTCCGGAAAACCTTATCCAGTTCTTCGCCCTCCAGGTCATAGCCCAAACCTTTTAAATGCATCTTAAAGGCATGGCGGCCGGAGTGTTTGCCTAAAAAAATGTTATTGCCCGTAATGCCAATCATAGCCGGATTCATTATTTCATAAGTTTCCCGTTCTTTTAATACACCGTCCTGATGAATGCCGGATTCGTGGAGAAAAGCGTTTTTCCCGACAATAGCCTTGTTGGGTTGGATAACCATCCCTGTTAAAGAGCTTACCAATTTACTGGTACGATAAATTTCCTCTTTATTGATTCTGGTATCGGCTTTCAGGTAATTACGGCGGGTGTAGAGGGCCATGACCAGTTCCTCCAGGGAAGCATTCCCGGCCCGTTCCCCAATACCGTTTACGGTAACTTCGCCCTGAGTAGCGCCATTGATTACCGCCGCCAAAGAGTTGGCAACGGCCAATCCCAAATCGTTATGACAATGAACACTGACAACGGCCTGATTAATATTGGGAACCTTTTCCCGGATGGTTTTGATAAATTCTCCGAATTCCCAAGGGGTAGCATAGCCTACCGTATCGGGAATATTAATGGTTTTAGCCCCGGCGGCAATTACCGCTTCAAATACTTCGCATAAAAAACTGATATCACTGCGAAAAGCGTCTTCCGCCGAAAACTCGACGTCTTCCGTTAATGACCGGGCATACATTACGGCGTTTACCGCACTTTTCAATACTTCTTCGGGAGATTTTTTCAGCTTATGTTTCATGTGGATGGGTGAAGTAGCTATAAAGGTGTGAATCCGAGGTTTTTGGGCGCCTTTTACTGCTTCCCAGGCCCGTTTAATATCGGTTTCACCGGCCCTGGCCAATGCGGCGATAATGGGGCCTTCTACCGATTGACTCACCGCTCTGACCGCCTCAAAATCTCCTTGGGAGGCAATGGGAAAACCTGCCTCAATACAATCGACTCCCAGTCTGGCCAGCTGTTTGGCAATAGCAATTTTCTCCTTCACATTCAAACTTACGCCCGGAGACTGTTCTCCGTCTCTTAAAGTGGTATCAAAGATAAAAATGTTTTGCATAAGCATCCCCCTTTCTAACTTTTCCAACTGATCCCAAAAACTAACTTTTAAGGAAATTAAAAAACCTTTCATCTCCAGAATCTAGAGACGAAAGGTTATACTTCCGCGGTACCACTCTAATTGATATAAAGGCTAACCTTAAAAATCTAAAATACAGGTAACCCTCATATCCACCTCTTTCGGGTACTATCATACCCTATCCCTTTTTACGGCGGGCCTCCGGCCAAATCTACTTTTCCATAAGGAATTTCGGTTGGCAACTCCAGGGTGAGTTTCAGCCTTTATATTTACTGCCTCACACCGCCCGGCAGCTCTCTGAAAAATACTCCAGCCTACTGGTCCCTATCACAGTCTTTTGCAGTATTAAGATTTTAAGATGTATTATATAACAATAACATTATTTATTGGCTATTATATACTGCTTCCGGTTTCTCGTCAATAGCATTTTTTTAATATTTAAAAAAATAAGTCATGGATTAAATACCATCTTTTCCAGCCCATCACCTGCCAAAACAATGGGAAGTACCAAATCCTCCTGGGCTATAGGGCATTCAATAATAGTAAATTTATTATTTTCCAAGGCTTCCTTAAATACTTTAGGAACCTCATCGGCGCTTTCAATGCGATATCCTTCCGCGCCATAGGCTTTAGCTAAATGCATAAAATCCACAGTCTTTTTAAAGAATACGCCGGTATAGCGCTTATTGCAATAATGATGCTGCAGCTGACGAACCATCCCAAGAGTACCGTTGTTAAAAATAATTATCTTAATGGGAAGGTTTAGCTCAGCGATGGTTCCCAGCTCCGGCATTCCCATCTGAAAACTGCCGTCACCGGTAATGACCACCACCGTTTTTTCCGGATGAGCCAATTGGGCTCCGATAGCTGCCGGTATCCCATACCCCATTGTTCCCAAACCTCCGGAAGAAATCAAGGTTCGGGGTTCATTAAAAGACAAGTGGTGTGCTGCCCACAACTGGTGCTGCCCAACATCGGTAGTGATAATCAATTTTTTGGAAGCACCTATCCGCTTTAAAGTTCTCAAGACCCAGGGGGCGTTAAGCCCTTCTTCAATCCTGACATTGGGATGGGGATAATCATCATTGTTAGTCTTGGGAGTAATATCCTTCAGTTGAGCAATCATATCCCGCAGGACATTTTTAATATCGCCGACAATAGGTATATCAACGGCAATGTTTTTGCCTATTTCAGCCGGGTCAATATCAATATGCACAATCTTTGCCCGGGGAGCAAACTTTTCCGGGTCTCCTACCACCCGATCATCAAAACGCATCCCTAAAGCCAAGAAACAATCACAATTTTGAACAGCCAGATTGGCGGCTTCATTGCCATAAGTGCCCAGCATTCCTAAAAAATCAGGGTGATTTCCCGGGAAAGCTCCTAACCCCATCATTGTTGAAACTACTTTGGCCCCGGTTAAATTTGCCAGTTTCTTTACTTCTTCATGGGCACCGGAACTGATAACCCCGCCGCCGGTGCAGATAACAGGCTTTTCGGCCTGGGTCAATAATTTCAGGGCATTCTTAATCATTGTGGGATGACCTTTGAGGGTGGGCTTGTAACTCCTAATATCGACCTTTTTATAAGGAACGTACTCGGCAACAGCCATTGATACATCCCGCGGTATATCGATCAAAACCGGTCCCGGTCGACCGCTCTGGGCGATATAAAAGGCTTCGGCTACAATTTTCGGCAAATTCTTAACATCCTGAACCAAATAATTGTATTTGGTAATGGGCGAAGTAATACCGGTAATATCTACTTCTTGAAAAGCATCAGTACCTACCATAGCTTTGGGCACCTGTCCGGTAATGGCTACAAGGGGAACGGAATCCATATAGGCGGTAGCAATACCGGTTACCAAATTAGTAGCTCCCGGACCGGAGGTAGCAAGACACACACCTGCTTTTCCCGAAGCCCGGGCATAGCCGCTGGCTGCATGGGCACCGCCTTGTTCATGTCTTACCAAAACAAAATCAATGGAACTTTCCCTTAGAGCATCAAATATTTCTAAAACCGCGCCACCCGGATATCCAAAAATTACGTCTACACCCTGGTCTTCCAAAGCTTTGACCAGTATCTGTGCCCCGTTCATTTTCATAAATGAATCATCCCCTTATTTCTTTAACCAAGACATATGGGAGCGCAATTCCTTACCAACCTTTTCAATTAAATGTTCCTCGTCAGCTTTTTTCATAGCATTATAAGTAGGTCTGCCCACTTGGTTTTCTAGTAACCAGTTTTTAGCAAACTGCCCGGTTTGGATCTCTTTGAGCACTTTTTTCATTTCTTTCCGGGTTTCTTCATTAATTATCCGGCGGCCTGTGACCAAATCCCCATATTCGGCGGTATCACTTATGGAATATCTCATATTGCCGATACCGCCTTCATAGATGAGGTCTACAATCAGCTTCATTTCATGCAAACACTCAAAATAAGCAATTTCCGGTTGATATCCGGCTTCCACCAAAGTATCAAAACCGGCCCGGATTAATTCGGTCAAACCACCGCAGAGTACGGCTTGTTCACCAAAAAGGTCGGTTTCTGTTTCTTCCTTAAAAGTAGTCTTCAACACTCCTGCCCGAGTGCAGCCTATTCCTTTGGCAAAGGCCAAAGCCAGGTCCCAACATGTGCCGGTTGCATCCTGATAAACGGCTACCAAACCAGGTACACCTTGCCCCTCAACATAAAGTCTTCTGAAAACATGACCGGGACTCTTGGGAGCTGCCATAAAAACATCCACATCGGGAGGAGGAACAATTTGCCCGAAATGAATATTAAAACCATGGGAAAAACTTAAAGCCTTTCCGGCCGTTAGGTTTGGTTTAATATATTTTTCATAAATACCCCTTTGAGCTTCATCGGGGATTAAAACATGAACAACATCGGCTTGGGCACAAGCTTCATCAATTGGTAAAGCTATTAATCCGTCGGCTTCCACTTGACTGAAGGATTTACTTCCGGGTCTTAAGCCCACTACTACTTCCAACCCGCTGTCCCGTAAATTTTGGGCCTGAGCATGACCCTGACTGCCATAACCGATTACCGCAATTTTTTTGCCCTGTAAAACTTCCATGTTTGCATCTTGATCATAGTACATTTTTGCCATTTGAATAACCTCCATTATTTAAGTGACTAGTGACTAGTGACTGGTGACTTGTAGGTCGATAGTCAATAGTCAATAGCTAATGATTTTTATAACTATGTTATTGTGCCAAATTAAAGCATCTGTTTACCACAAAAAATTCACATACATTGTATTTACGCCGACCCAAAAATATAACTTAGAAGACGTCACACCGTCCCGAAATTTTAACCCGTAAGCCATAATGCCAGACCCATAAAGTCTACCCTTAAGCCATTACTTCGGTCCGCGCACCATTGAGCAAATTCCGGTTTTCACGATTTCCTGAATACCAAAGGGCTGTAAAGAGCGGATAATGGCTTCAATCTTTTCTTCATCGCCGGTGGCTTCAACTATTACCGATTTTCTGCCGATATCCACAATTCTGGCCCGGAAAATATCCATCAGCTGGGCAATTTCGGCCTTGGCAGGGTTATCGGCGTTGACCCGTACCAAAAGGAGCTGACGGTCTACGGTATCTTCATTGGTAACATCCTGGACTTTGATAACATCTATTAACTTATTGAGCTGTTTGGTTACCTGTTCAATTATTCTCTCATCACCGTCTACCACGATGGTCATCCGCGAGATGGAGCTGTCTTCCGTCTCACTGACCACCAGGCTGATAATATTATAACCTCTCCGGGCAAAAAGCCCGGAGACCCTTTGAAGTACACCCGGATGATTTTCAACCAATACTGCTAGCGTGTGCTTCATTTTTCCAACTCCCCCAAATTTGGTCTAAACTGCATCCTGCCGGTACCATGGGAAAGACATTGGCCATGGGGTTTACTTTTATATCCAAGAAACAAGGTTCGCGATCATTAAAGGTAGAACCTAAGGCATCTTCCAGTTCTTTAAACCCATCAAAGGTTTTGGCCTTAATACCATAAG
This sequence comes from Clostridia bacterium, assembly GCA_012720075.1. GTDB lineage: Bacteria > Bacillota > Peptococcia > Peptococcales > BICA1-8 > JAAXZE01. Next base: position 4,610 of record JAAXZE010000082.1, on the reverse strand, counting down.
CTTCGGCCAGTTTTATCCAGTCAGGACCTACTTCGAGAATTGATTCGGCATAATTCTTTTGGAAGAAAAGTTCTTGCCACTGTCTTACCATGCCCAAAGACCCATTATTTATAAGTAATATCTTGATCGGCAAATTCCACTGTTTAACTACAGCAAATTCTTGCAAGTTCATCTGCAGGCTGCCGTCTCCGGTAATTAAAATCACTCTTTTTTCGGGATAAGCCATTTGCGCCCCGATCGCCGCCGGGAGGCCGAAACCCATAGTGCCTAAACCTCCGGAAGTAATAAAACTCCTGGGCTTACTGGGGTGAACATAGAGGGCTGCCCACATTTGGTGCTGGCCTACATCAGTAACAACTATCGTATCTTCATCTAACAGCGAATTGACAAGTTCCATTACTCCTTCCGGTTCCAGGCTTCGGCCGGCATCAATTTTTGGAAGATCACTTTGGAGGCCGATCTGTCTTAACCACTCTTTATTGCCTTTACTGGCCCACAGTTTTTCAGAGATAAATTTTAAGAAGTCTTTGCAGTCGGCAACCAAAGGAATATCAGCAACCCGATTTTTATTGTGTTCCGACGGGTCAATATCAACATGAATTACCTTAGCCAAGGGAGCAAAATCTTCTACACTGCCGGTTACACGATCGTCAAAGCGAACTCCTATGGCCAGCAAACAGTCACAGTTTTGCACAGCCCAGTTGGCTTTAAAAGTCCCATGCATACCTACCATGCCCAGAAATAAAGGATGCTTGGCCGGAAAGATGCCTTTACCCATTAATGTCTGGACGACAGGTATCTCATTTTTCTGAGCAAATTCCTGTAAAAGTTCGGAGGCACCGGCAACCTGGTTAACCCCACCACCGGCCAAGATCAGGGGCCTCTTAGCCTTTTTCAAAACTTCAACAGCCATATTGGCCAGTTTCATATCCATTTGGGGCTTTTTAAATTTAACCAGTAAACTTTTGCGAATAACTGGTTTTTTAATTTCCGTCACTTTTTGGGTAAATACATCTTTGGGTATGTCTATCAAAACCGGTCCAGGCCTGCCTTGGGTAGCAATAAAGAAAGCTTCCGCCACAATACTGGGAATGTCATGGGCATCTCTGATTTGATAACTGTGTTTTGTTACCGGCAGACTTAAACCGATCATATCAGCTTCCTGAAAACTATCCTTGCCCAAAAAAGGTGAAGCCGCTTGCCCCGTAATGGCAATTACAGGGGAAGAATCCATCCGCGCCGTTGCTAATCCTGTCACCAGATTGGTAGCACCGGGACCGGAAGTGCTAAAACAGACACCCACTTTTCCTGTAGCCCGGGCATATCCGTCGGCAGCATGAACGGCTCCCTGCTCATGTTTTGTTAAAATATGTTTGATTTTGCTTTTACGCAATACATCATAAAGAGGAAGCACTGCTCCTCCGGGAAGGCCAAAAACTAAATCTACACCTTGTTCTTCTAAACATTTTAATAAGAGCTCAGCTCCTAACATAAAGCACCTCCAAAAATTTAGCTTATTTTGTTAGAGAAACCGGCCCTTTGATGCCACCCAGAAAAAGGTATCCCTTATTATTAAGTTCTACCTGATTTCTGGGAGTCATCACCCCCACTAAGCGGTGGGACTTTTTGAACGTACCCACACTTATCACCTCATTTATTTTGGTTATATTAATATATGAAAAGAATGTTTATAGCTTTTAGTTTATTATACTATAACACAAAGCAAAAAGTGTATTTTTTTTATAACAGAGTCTTGCCTTAAGTATACAAAGTTGGTAAGAAAACGTCAAGTGGATAATTTTTTTTAAAAGGAGTAATTTTTTTTAATTATTGCAGGATAATAAAAAAAAATGTAGAATATAAGGGAAAGTAGTGGTCATACCACTGACCTCTTACCTGAGGGGTCAGATGATATTTCATATAATATATTTAAGGAGGTAGTAAAATGGCTGTTAGAGTTGCCTATGTCGTTGACGAGTATAAAGATAATGTGGCTACAATCCTCTCCAACGACATCAAAAAGGGAATGACCATCCCTGTAGTATTTGACGGTCAAGAACATCAAATCACTGTTAGTGCCGATATCCCCCATGGTCACAAAGTTGCCATCAGACCAATCAAAAAAGGTGAAACCATCTGGAAGTACGGTCTGAGCATCGGTGTTGCCAATACCGATATCGCCGTAGGTGAACACGTTCATATCCATAATATTGAGCCTGTTAGAGGTCGTGGTGACCTCCATGGTGACAAGAAAGGAAGTGCATTTTAATGGGTAAATGGTATGGTTATCGTCGTCCGGACGGTTCAGTTGGTTGCCGTAACTACACTCTAATTCTTTCCGCTACCGTTTATGCCAACAGTACTGTTGAAAGAGTTGCAAATACTATTGAAGGTGCAATTCCCATTACACACCATTTAGGTCGTTGCCAAACCAAATCCGACTTAAAAATGACTTTTGACGTACTTTGCGGTATGGCTAAAAACCCCAACGTTGGTGGTGTTGTAATTATCGACCATTTCCGTGAAGACTTATGTAATATTGATGATATGGCCCACGAAATCTCCAAAACCGGTAAATTAGTTGAAACCGTAAACATCAGAGATGCTCGTGGTGCTATCAACGCTACTGCTGACGCTACCAGAAAAGCTATGTACATCACCAGAGAATTATCTACTTACAAGAGAGAAGAAGCTGATATCAGCGAATTCCTCTTCGGTTTGAACTGCGGTACTTCCGATACTACTTCCGGTATCGCTTCCAACCCGGCTTTAGGTTTCTGCTCCGACAGAATCATCAAAGAAGGCGGCCGTTCCATTTTGGCTGAATTCCCTGAATTAATGGGAGCTGAACCCTGGTTGAAAGCAAAAGCAGTTAACGAAGAAGTTGCCAGAAAGATTGATGAATCAATCGCTTCCTATGAACAAAGAATTTTTGCAACCGGCGAAGACATCCGCGGTTCTCAACCAACAGGAGACAACATTGCCGGCGGTATCAGTACAATCGAAGAAAAATCCTTAGGTGGAGCTAAGAAGAGCGGTTCCGCTCCCATCCAAGACGTAATCTTCTATGCCGAAACACCCGGCAAAGCTCCTGGCGTGTACATGATGTATACTCCCGGTCATGGCGCTGAGTCCATTACAGGTATCGCAGCTGCCGGCGCCCAATTATTAGTGTTCTCCACCGGTGGCGGACATACTATCGCTCATCCCATTATGCCGACCATCAAGATTACCGGTAACATCAACTCTTGGGAAAGAATGAACGATACCGTTGACTTAGACCTCTCCGGTATCTTAGCCGGTACTTTGAGCTTAGAAGAAGCCGGCGACGTAATTTACAATGAAGTTATCGCTACTTTAAACGGTAAATTAACAAAAGCCGAAATTCTCAAAGAGAGAACCGGTTTTGCAATTCACAGAGTTGGTTTAAGTATCTAATATTTTTAAATAAGAAAAACCTGCCCAAGGCAGGTTTTTCTTATTTAAAGTTTTGTTATGGATTTTTTTGTTTTTTTATTACCAAAAACGGGTATTGTAACATAAAATAAATGACATTTAATGATCCAGGATGGTGAATTTAGTTAATGTTTCAAATACAACAACTATTGGACCTGGCTGTAGATATACTGGTGCAGGCCGGTTTTCCCCAGGATGATGCCCATTTGATTGCCGACTCCTTGGTTGAAGCCGATCGTAACGGTATTGGCACCCATGGACTTTCTCGATTGAACCTATATATCGAAAGGGCGGAAAAAGGAGTTTTGAATAAAACTCCCGAAATAAAGGTACTAAGGGATAATAAATCAGCGGTTGTTATTGATGCCGATAATGGTATGGGAATATTAGCCTGTAAAAAAGGGATAGACTTAATTACGGAAAAAGCCAAGTCAACGGGGATTGCCATGGCGGCCATTAGGCATTCCAATCACCTGGGTGCTTTATCCTATGTAGCCGACCTCATACAAAGGAAAGGATTTATTGGCTTTGTCTCATCCAATACCAGTCCCATTATGGCCCCCTACGGAGGAAAAGAACCGGTTTTAGGCAATAATCCTTTTAGTGTAGGTATTCCTTACCGCCCTCCCATTATCTTTGATACCGCTCTGAGTATTACGGCCAGGGGGAAAATTATTATGGCACAAAGGGAAGGCAAAGCAATTCCTCATGGGTGGGGTATAAACAAAGAAGGTCATGTAACAACCGATGCTCAGGAAGCTCTTTTAGGGGCTGTTTTGCCATTGGCAGGACACAAAGGATATGGTATGGCACTAATTATTGATATTTTATCAGGAGTATTAACGGGAGCTTCTTATGGGCAAAATGTAGGCTCTTTCGTACCGCCGGATTTTAGTAAGCCATTAGATTTTGGCCATATCCTCATAGCCATTGATATTGATAGCTTCATGGATAGAGAAGAATTCAATGAACGGCTTTCCCATCTGGTTACAACTATTAAAGGAAGTGACCCGGCCCATGGTTTTTCCAGGATTTTAATACCCGGCGAAGGACGTTTTGAGAGATCAACTCTCGCTGCTCAAGAAGGTATAAAATTAGAAAATTCAACCATAGAAAAACTTAAGGAACTGTGCAGTAAGTATAAAATTAACCAG
>JAAXZE010000007.1 GCA_012720075.1 Clostridia bacterium | reverse complement strand
GTTGTATTCCATAGATTACATTAGAATATAATCAAGCAAGATGGTAGAAAGTTGGTGAATTAATGAAGTTAGGAGAAATCATAAAGAAATACAGAGAAGAAAACAACCTATCATTACGGGAGTTTGCTGATAAATGTGATTTGAGCCATTCTTATATATCAAAACTAGAAGAAGGCAAAGACCCCCGCAGTGGGAAAAAAATAGAACCTACATTAGATACAGTAAAAAAAATTTCCGAGGCAATAAATATACCATTAGATGAACTTTTAAAAATGATCGGCTATATTGAGCCTAGTATTCCCGAAACTGACCCTCCCATCGAAACCATTGCCGCACACCATGACGGGGAGGACTGGACCGAGGAAGAGCTGGAGGAAATTGAGAGGTTTAAGGAATTTGTGAGGATGAAAAGGCAACAAAGAGAAAGGAGTGAATAAGCTTGACCGACCGTCAATTACTTGAGTTACTACTTGAAAAGGTAACGAATATTGAACAAAAGGTAGCGAATATTGAAACAGAACAGCAGGCCATGAAGGCTGATATTTCTGAGCTAAAGGACGGCCAACTTCGTTTAGAATCCCGCATGGAAACCGAAGTCATTGACAAAGTCCGTGCTTTATTTGATGCCAGGGAAGTGCAACACGATATTAACCAGCGAATAATCTCTACTCTTGAGCGTATTGAAGCCAAGATTGACGTGCTGCAAATGGAGACTGCTCATATAAGACGCATAAAATGAACTTTGAGGAGTTTGTGAGGTCGCAGGGGCAAAAAAGAAATAAGTAAAGGATAGAGGGGATTGGAGGAAAGGGTATTGAGGTCATTCCATCTCTTAAGTGTAGTAAAATTTGATATGTCCAAAAACGAGTTTATAACATCTCAACAGTTATCAATCGTAGATGCTCAACCAGCTACATCCCTGAAACTTATTACTAAAGAATTTTATTCAAATTTTGCAAAATACGAATTATTCCACGAAAGGACAAAAAGAGATATAGGCAGAGCGTATGGTAGACCTGATTCTTTCGATCAATATGTTAGTCAAAAATCGTTTAACGCTTACTTATGGAAAAATCAGAACATTTTTATTTTTGAAGCTAACAAGTCTTCAGTTAATGAAGCAATAAGAAGATTAATAAAAGAATATGGAAAATCTAATTTTGATATGGTCAGACTTCCGGTAGATTTTCAAAAAATATTAAAAAGAGCAGAAAATATTACTGGATCCTGGTTTGGTGGTATAAAAGGTAATGTTACATCTGTTGGAATTTATGGGGACCATGTAAATCTTTCTAAGGATTTTGACAGATTTGCCGCCGCTGGCGAGCTTAGTTCGGTTACAATTACAGTAAATCTAACTAAGGGACTGCATACCTTTATGATAACCAAGGACTGTGCGATTGTTATATATGAGGACATGAGTACAGAAAAATATCTGGATCTTGTGACCCAGATATATAATGAGCTTCTTGCTTAACTGATAGGCATCAGTTTTCTGTGTACAAGCCGTGTTAGTGCGCCAATTTCTGTACAGGAGATCCTCATATCCCGTTTTCCCAGACTTATTTGTCCAGTAAGCTTTCTATCATACTCGACTTCAAAAGTACAATCCATATGCAACAAGCTACTAAAATTAAAACCTTTTGTTACTGCCTTAGTCCAGGGGTTACCTCCAAGAAAAATTATGTTGAGCTCGTAGTCCGTTTTTTTCGCTTTCATAATGTGATCAATTTTTAAAAGATACGGAATTATAGTATTTTCTAGGAGTTTTATAGTATCTTCATATGGCGCACGAAAATCTACAACTTGACAATGCAAACTTTGCTCATAATCCAGTTCAGAGCCAAGATCATCTACTGGTTGATCACTTATTGATAAAGTAAAATTAATACCATCGAGGGTTGCTTTATAGAAACTGTCATTTTGAATATGGACAGAAACCCTTTCGCTCATTTTTTCTAATTCATTACACAATTGTTTGAATTCTAATTGGGAAATGGTTCCAATATAACGGGCAGATAAATTCCAGAGCGTTTCTACTCCGAATAAAATTGCTTTAAGATATACCCCATACATATAAACGTTAGGATACTTAACGCATAAAGTAGCTAGTATTATAAAACCAGTGAAAATATAACTTATTATTCCTAAATTAGCCAGTGCCCAATCCCAATACTTTATAACGATTGTTGTGATTAATGCCACAATAATTACCACAAATATAAGTACAGTTTTTCTATTCAATATTCTAGCTAATCTAAACATTAATCACACCGCCTTTGTTAAATTCATATACTTCTAATTCTATAATAGTCAAAACTTTACCTTGTGGATAGTTCATTTTTTTGTGCCTAATAAAATTTTCAGATTGGTGAGGACGCAAAATGCATGAAACCTTACTCATTGAAGCAGAAAAGGAATGCATAGAAGTTGTTTACCTTCCATTGAAAGGAAAGATAAAGGGTTTGTATTATGATAAGGTGATTGGTCTAAACAAAAACTTAGAGACCACTGCAGAGAAATGCTGTGTTCTCGCCGAAGAACTCGGCCATTATTACACTACTGCTGGCAATATCCTAGACCAATCAAAAATAGAGAATCGTAAGCAGGAGCGTAGAGCAAGAACCTTGGCCTACCAGAAACTTGTTCCTTTGGACAAGCTAGTGGAAGCATACAAAGCCGGCATCAGAACTAAACACGAACTAGCAGAGTACCTAGGTGTAACAGAAAGGTTTCTATGTGATGCTGTGAAATATTACAAAGAAAAATACGGCATCTACTGCCGTGTGGGAGAATACTGGATTTGTTTTGATCCATTAGGAATTATAGAAAACATTGATAATTTTTTTTAACCATGTATACGAACATCAGTTCTGGTTTTGGGAGGGGAAAATCATGTTTAAAGCTGCAGCATACGCAAGATATTCTAGTGACAATCAGCGAGAGGAAAGTATTGAAGCCCAGCTTCGGGCTATAAAAGAGTATTGTAATCGAAATAATATGCAAATAGTAAAAATATATACCGATGAAGCCAAATCAGCCACAACGGATGACAGGCCTGGTTTTCTTCAAATGATACGAGACAGCGCATTGGGCCTGTTTGACGTTGTGATTGTGCATAAACTAGATCGGTTTTCTCGGGATAGATATGATTCAGCCTTCTACAAAAGGCAGCTCAAAAAGAATAGCGTGCGTCTCATATCGGTTCTTGAACACCTTGATGACAGTCCAGAAAGCATCATTCTGGAATCTGTCTTGGAAGGTATGGCCGAATATTACAGCCGCAACCTTGCGCGGGAAGTCATGAAAGGCATGAAGGAAACAGCCCTACAATGCAAACATACTGGTGGAAGGCCACCGCTGGGATACGATGTTGCCAATGACAAAACGTACATAATCAATGAGCATGAAGCTCGTATTGTACGGACTATATTTGAAATGTATGCTGCTGGAAAAGGTTACAGTGAAATAATTCATGTCCTAAATAGCCAAGGATATAAAACCCAAACCGGCAGACCATTCGGTAAAAATAGCATTCACGACATACTTAAGAACGAAAAATACCGGGGGGTTTATATATTTAATCGTTCAGCCAGCAAGATTAACGGTAAGCGCAATCACCACAAGAGCAAAAACGAGGATGAAATCATCAGAATTGAGGGCGGTATACCCAGAATAATATCAGATGAAATATGGGAGGCGGTGCAAAAACGTATGGAAAAGAATAAGAAGGGTGCAAATTCAGCAAAAGAAATATATCTTTTATCTGGATTAATTTTCTGCGGTAAATGCGGTGGTGTCATGACAGGGACAAGGAAGTTCGCTGGCAGAAATAAGGACCTGTATGTGAGTTATGAGTGCTCCACTAGGAAAAGAACTAAGGCTTGCGATATGAAAGCGATAAACAAAAACTATGTGGAAAATATTGTTATTAAACACCTTGAAGAAAATGTTTTTTCCCCGGAAGCTATAGAAAGACTGGTGGTGAAAATATCTGAATATGCCGCCTCTCAAAGCAAGGAGATTAATCGGGATATAAAGTTGTTTACCGATCAATTGGCCGGAGTGCAAACGGAGATCAACAATATTGTGAACGCTATAGCTGCTGGGATGTTCCATCAGTCCATGAAAGAGAAAATGGACGAGTTGGAAACTAAAAAGGCCAATCTCACAATAAAACTTGAGGAAGCAAAACTACAGGCTCAAATGCATGCACCTACAGAAGATATGATACGGAAGTATCTTCAAAAAGACGCTGATATAAAAAATAAAAGCCCGGAAGAGCAAAAACGCATCATCCAAGCTTATGTTAAAAAAGTAATCGTCTATGAAAACACAATCGACATAGACACGATTGTGACCTTTGCTGGTGGAGGTGAGGGGAGTCGAACCCCTGTCCGGAAGATCGACCACCTGAGCATCTACGAGCGTAGTTTGTGTTTTGGCATCTCGCCTCAGGAACTCCCACAAACAGGATTTCCATCGGCCAGCCCTGTAAGTTTCCCCTTAAGCTACAAGGCGGTTACTTAAGAGTAGCCTGCTAATGTGACCCCCTTGCTCGCCCCACAGGCAAAGGCAAGTAGGAGGTTAGACTGCAATTAAGCAGCTAAAGCTAAGTTATTGTTTTTAGCGTTTATTTTTTGTGCAACGTTTAACGAGCCAGTGCGACCTCGACTCGCTTCTCAAGCCACCGAATTCCCCCGTCGAAACCATTACACCCCCATGAAATAGATGTCTGAAATCAGAAGTCGGAAGTCAGATATTTATTTATTAATTTATCTCTTTTTTAAAAACGCATTTTTTCTTTCATGGCTTTTTCGATGTCCCGTTTGGCTGATTTTTCTGCGGCAGCCTCCCGTTTGTCATAAAGTTTCTTACCCTGGGCCAGTGCCTACTCAACTTTGGCTTTGCCCCGGACAAAATACACCTTTAACGGAATCAAAGTAAGCCCTTTTTCCCTGGTTTTACCCCAGAGGCGCAAAATCTCCTTCTTATGCATTAAGAGCTTGCGGGGCCTTAATGGGTCAACATTAAAGCGGTTTCCCTGTTCATAGGGGCTAATGTGCATGTTAAAGATAAAAATTTCTCCATTTTCCACCTGGGCATAACTATCCTTTAAGTTGGCTTTACCGGAGCGGAGAGATTTAACCTCCGTACCTTTTAGTTCCATCCCGGCTTCAAAGGTTTCAAGGATATGATAATCATGCCTAGCTTTTCGGTTTTCTGTGACAACTTTGACATTCTCCATCTGCGACACCACACTTTAACATGCTTAAGGCCAAACAGGGCAAAACAAAACCCTGGGTCTTAAAAAAGTCAGGGTATAATTGTAACACAAAACACCTAGATATTGCAAGTAATTTTATGTGTATATCAATTATAACAGAATTATTATATAAGTCAAGGCTAAAGGCGGCACTGGGCATGCCGACGTATTTAGTCTTCCTCAACCAATTCCATGTCAATCTGTCGGTCTTCAATATTTACCCTGGTTATTAATACCTTTACCCTCTGTCCTAATTGATATGCTTTTTTGGTATGCTCTCCTAAAAGGGTCAAGTTTTTTTCGACAAAGTGATAAAAATCATCGGTCATGGTTGAGACATGGACCAAGCCTTCCGCCGAATTTTCTAATTCCACAAAGAGCCCAAAGGAGGTAACACTGCTGATTACGCCGTCAAAGACCTGCCCTTCAAACTGTTTCATGTATTCAACCTTTTTCAAATCAACGCTTTCCCGCTCAGCATCTTCGGCAATTCTTTCCTGCAGAGAGGATTGTTCGGCATACTCCGCCATTTTTAATCTTAGTTTTTCTAATCTTTCACTATTTAATTTTCCACCCTTTTTTAGCACCTCTTTTATTATCCTATGAATGACCAGGTCGGGATAACGTCTTATAGGTGAAGTGAAATGGGAGTAATATTTAGAAGCCAGCCCAAAGTGGCCCAAAGCTTCAGGGGCATACCGGGCATGCTTCATGGACCTGAGCATTACTGTAGTAATGGCCCTTTCCTCCGGCCGGCCCAAGACCTTTTCCACTACCGTTTGATAGGCTTTAGGGTGAACCTGGTCACCGATTCCTTTGATATATAAGCCAAAAATACTTAAAAAATTATTTAGTTCTTCAACGTCTTCCAAATCAGGTTCCTCATGGACCCGGTATAAAAAGGGAATGTCCAGCCAATAGAAATGCTCGGCCACAGTTTCGTTGGCACAAATCATAAATTCCTCAATTATCTGGTCGGCCAAAGTTCTCTCCCGCCAAGCTATTTCAACAGGTTTACCCTGTTCATCCAGGATGACTTTACTTTCAGGAAAATCAAAATCTATGGCACCTCTTTGGAGTCTTTTGTTTTTCAGGATAAAACATAAGTCACTCATATATTTAAACATTTCTACATAGTCTCGATACCTTTCAATAAGCTCCTTATCTTCTTCCACTAATATTTTAGTAACATTTTTATAAGTCATCCGCTCGTTGACATGAATAATTGATTCACAGATTTCATGATTCTCCACTATGCCTTTACTATTAATATCCATAAAACAGGTCAGGGCAAGCCTGTCCTCACCGGCATTCAAACTGCATATTCCGTTAGAAAGCCGCTGGGGAAGCATGGGTATTACCCTGTCTACCAAATAAACACTGGTTGCCCGTTTAAATGCTTCCTGGTCCAAGATGGAACCTTCGGGAACATAATGACCAACATCGGCAATGTGTACCCCTAACCTGTACAGGCCATTATCCAAAATTTCCAGAGAAACGGCATCATCCAAATCCTTGGCGTCTTCGCCGTCAATAGTGACCATGGGCAGGGACCGCAAATCCCTTCTTCCTTTAATTTCTTCCGGCGAAATGGTTAACGGGATTTTCTCAGCAGCAGCCAAAACTTCCCTGGGGAAATCTTCAGGCAGCTGATATTTTCGCACAATAGAAACCACATCTACTCCCGGATCGCCCTTTTTGCCAAGCACCTCAATAACCTTGCCTTCAGGACTGCGCCTTTTCTCCGGCCAGCGGGTCACTTGGATTACAACTTTTTCCCCGGTTTTGGCTCCGTTAAAATCTTCTTTGCTTATAAAAAAGTCCTGACCAATCCTGGAATCATCAGGGATAACAAAGCCGAAATTGCGGCTTCCTTCAAAGGTGCCCACAACGGTTTGATTGGCCCTGACTAGAATTCGGATTACTTCCCCTTCTTGCTTTTTCTTAATGTCTAAAGGTTTGTGCAGCCTAACAACCACCCGGTCATTATGCATGGCCCCATTTAGGTCATCGCTTTTAATATAAACATCCCGGACGGTTGGGTCATCGGGAATTAAAAAGGCAAAGCCTTTGGCATGCCTTTGAACCCGGCCTACAACTAAATTCATCTGTTGGGGCAAACCATAACGATTTTTCCTGGTTAGAATAACCTGACCCTTTTCTTCCATATCCCTTAATAATTGGGTAAACTCTTTTATTTCTTCAACTTCTTTTATCTCAAAATGGGCAATCAGTTCCTCTAAAGTTAAAGGCCGATAGGCTTTGGTAGCCATAAAATCTAAAATCATTTGGCGCTTGTCCATGTTATTCCTCCAATACTTTTAAAAACTTTAAAAGGGCAGACCAATCTAATCATTAGTCTACCCGTTAATGTGACAGTTTAAAACAAATTAAGATCAAGGTTTCGCTACGCTAGGTTAAGGTTGAGAAAGGAATAAAGCTATTATATTAAATACAATATAACCTTAACCTTAGCCTAAACCTCAGAATTTCTTATTCCTCATGAATCCTTTTACCCTCTTTCATTTCCCCTATTACCATAAATCTGGCCTGGGCCTGGGCCGCTAGCTTTCCGTCGGGCAAAAAGGCTTTGCTTTCTAAATCAACAACCTTGTGCCTGGAATTAACAATAATAGATTCGAAAGTAATTTCCTTTCCGATAGGTACCGGTTCTCTAAATCTAACCTCCAAACGGGCAGTTACGCCATGCAGTCCTAATAGATTTACGCTTCTAGCCATAACTTCATCTAATATGGTCGTAATCAGTCCGCCATGCATCAGACCGGGATAACCTTCGTGCTCTTTCTGAGGTATAAAGACTGTACGAACTTTGTCACCGTCAATATCAAATTTTAAATGCAATCCCTTGGCATTTCTCTCTCCGCAGGCAAAACACATATGATCATAATAGAACTCCATGACCATAACCTCCCCAAAAATAGTAAAACAATAATAAATTATTCCAGCTTTCCATTCCTAATTACAATTTCAAATATCAACGGTTTTTTCTTTTAAAACCTCTTCAATAAACTCTTCAACCCAAAGGAAAACCTGTCCTCTTTCTATGTCCAAAGTAGCGATATGGCCTGATTTGTGCAGCCAAAATAATTTCTTTTTGGTACTGCTTATATGGTCATAAATATATTGAGCACTTGCAGGGTTCACTGTTTTGTCCAAGGTTGATTGGATAATGAGGGCAGGATTTTTAATGTTTTTTAACTCCCGTTTAATAACCGTAATGCCCTTGACCAATTGGGCAACAGCCCCGGTTGGATAGCGGTCATACCAAAAGGAGTGGAAATTGCTTTTGGTTTTTTTCTTTTTGGAATACTTTACAAAATACCGGATTAATGGAGCCAAGTAAGCCTTTTTATTTGTCAAAAATATGGGGGAGCAGATGGAAACAATGCCCCCTGAAATATTTTCATTAGCCGCTAAATGTAAAGCTAAAGCACCTCCCATGGACAATCCTATGACAAAAATTTTATCACATCTGGTTTCCAAATCACGGTAAGCTTTGACAACTTCATTATACCAATTTTCCCAACCGGTCTCGGCCAAGTCTTCAACCCTTGTCCCATGACCAGGCAAAAGCACTCCTTTTACCGTATATCCTTTTTCCCGTAAATAATCGCCTAAAGGCCGCATTTCTCCCGGTGAACCGGTAAAACCATGGATCAATAAACAACCGGTTTTGTTGCCAGGATAATCAAAAGGCTCTTTTTCTCGCTGACGAAATTGCATCTTATGCACCACTTCTTACCAAGTTTTTTTCCAGCTTTATTATGCTGATCAGGGTTAAAAAAGTTTAACCTCTTTGCCAAGCTTCATAATTATTTCTTAAGGCACTCCAATTATTTCAATTAATGGACTAATTGGAAATAATAATTTATTACCCTTTCCTATTCTATAAATTAAAATTAGCAACCATTAGCAAATATGCTAATGGCTGCAGATTATTAAACAAATAACTTATACAATGCCTGTGTTCCGCTGTCCTCCTCACCTAAAGCGGCTAATTTTTCATAAAGGGATTTGGCCAGTTCTAACCCCGGTGTCCATAAGCCCATTTCCTTGGCCGATTCTAACGCTATATTCATATCTTTAATAAAATGCTTGACATAAAAACCTGGCGCAAAGTTTCCGGCAATCATCCTGGGGGCTAAATTACTTAATGACCAACTGCCGGCGGCTCCTGTCTCAATGCTTTTAAGAACAGTAGTAGGGTCAAGTCCGGCTTTTTTCGCATAAGCTATGGCTTCACAGACCCCTATCATGTTGGAAGCAATGGCAATCTGGTTGCACATCTTGGTATGTTGACCGGCACCGGCTCCCCCCTGTAAAACTATATTCTTGCCCATTGCTTCAAAGATGGGTTTAACTTCTTCAAAAGCCTGGCTGTCCCCGCCAACCATTATAGACAGCCGACCTTCCCTGGCACCGATATCCCCGCCAGAAACAGGGGCATCCAGAGCAAAAATGCCTTTTTCCAAAGCTTCTTGGTAGATTCTTTTCGCCAACATGGGTGATGAAGTGGTCATATCGATTACATATGTACCTTTGGCTGCATTATTTAATATTCCGTTCTCGCCCAAGTATACTTCTTCCACATCTTTAGGATAACCTACGATTGTAATAATAACATTGGAGTTTTTGGCTATGTCGGCTACGGTATCCATCCACTGGGCACCGTTATTAATTAACTCTTCCTCCTTGGCCTTTGTCCGATTAAATACATTTACCTTATAACCTGCTTTCAGTAAATTATTGACCATCCCTCGGCCCATTACCCCGGTTCCAATAAAACCGATAATAATATTTTCTTTTGATAAAGACATGGCATTACCTCCATTTCCTTTTTTACTAATATTTATTCTACCATAAAAACTTGGATATTTTTACATATTCAGCGTTGGATATTTTAGAAAGTTCATTCACAGGATATAAAAAGTAGAACAACAGTTAGAACCTAGTAGGATATTAGAGCCGAAGGAAAACTGATAATCGGAGAATATACAGGCAACTCCCTCATATAAAAAAGGGGCACCATTTGGCGCCCTATAAAACTTCTTCCAAAGGAATATATTCCAAACCATGGGCTTCTGCCACACCTTGGCAGGTAATATACCCATTTACGACATTCACACCTTTAGCTAATGCTTGGTCTTCTCTTACGGCCTTTTCCCAACCTTTGTTAGCAATATCCAAAGCATAAGGAAGGGTTACATTTGTCAAAGCAAAGGTAGAGGTACGAGCAACCGCACCAGGAATATTTGCTACTGCATAGTGAAGCACTCCATATTTTTCAAAGACCGGGTCACTATGGGTGGTAACTCTGTCTATGGTTTCAACACTACCGCCTTGGTCAATGGCTACATCGACAATGACAGAACCAGGTTGCATAGTTTTAACCATTTCTTCGGTGACTAAACAAGGCGCTTTTGCTCCCGGAATTAAAACGGCACCGATCACTAAATCGGCATCCTTTACCTGTTCGGCTATATTAAAAGGATTAGACATTAAAGTTTTGATTTTATTGGCAAATACATCATCCAAATATCTCATTCTCTCACTGCTTTTTTCAATTATGGTTACATCGGCCCCTAAACCACACGCCATCTTTGCGGCGTTAATTCCCACTGTTCCTCCGCCGAGAATTACTACCTTTGCCGGTAAAACTCCGGGAACTCCACCGATAAGTACTCCTTTTCCTCCATAATGTTTTTCTAAAAATTGGGCACCAATCTGGACTGACATTCTTCCGGCTACTTCGCTCATCGGTGTCAACAGAGGTAGACTGCCGTTATTTAGTTGTACCGTTTCATAGGCTATAGATACAATCTTTTTTTCCATTAATAACTTGGTTAATTCCGGCTCGGCAGCTAAATGAAGATAGGTAAATAAAATCTGCCCTTCTTTAAATAAAGGATATTCAGCAGGCAGGGGTTCTTTGACCTTAATTATCATATCAGCTTGGGCATAAACCGTTTGGGCATCAGCTAATATTTCCGCTCCTGCCTCCCGATAAGCATCGTCACTAATACCACTTCCTAATCCCGCCGATTTTTCTATAACTACCTTGTGACCGGCTTTGACAAAACTTTTCACCCCGGCAGGTGTAATTGCTACGCGATTTTCATTATTTTTTATTTCTTTAGGTACACCTATAATCATGAAAAAACCTCCTTATAAATTTCTTGTTATCACTTTTCTACATTTTGCAAGGTTATAGGATTTATTGCATCAGTAATGTACCCAATGGCTGATTTTCGCTAAACCCTAGAATATTTTTACACATTAAACGGAAGACTTTTTTTATTTATTAATGGTACTGCCCATAACAGCAACACTATAAATAATAGAATGGAACCTAACAGATAAGTATATAATAAGCCGGATGACAAAATTACCAATTGATATCCGATGACCGGGCCTAAGGCAGCACCAAAGTCTAAAGCAATAGTGTATATTGTCATGATCCTAACCGACGAAGATTGTCTGGCTATATCGGAAGCCAAAGAATCGCTTAATGTGACCAAAGCTGTTGCGGTAAGCATAAGGATAAGTATCACTACTATCAATAGAAATAAAGGAAGCTTTAAAGGAACAATAAAGAAACCTAATGCTCCAAGAATTAAAAACGGAATAAAGAGCATCTGTCTGCTTGCCATTTTATCCGAGCGGCGCCCTATAAAAGGTGCCAGAAAGGGTTCCCATAACCATCTAATTCCTTGAAGAAAGCCGGACATAGCTGCAACGGTTATAGTAAAATTAAAAATCCAGATTCCTTCCTGATACCTTTCATTTAATAATAAACTAAGAGTGGAGGCCATTACGCCCTCAAAAAGCATTGAAATAACCAGACCGCCTAATATTACCCGTGTAATGGAAAAAGAAAAGTGTATATTTTTGAGTTCTTGAGATTCAGTTTTAGCATGGTGGGATGCAGAATAATTAGGAACAAAAATAATTGCGATAGGTATTGTCAAAGCTATAATTAATCCAAAAATAAATAAAGTTTGTCTAAAGCCTAATAAACCTGCTAGAATACCCCCCATTAACATACCAAAAAAGTCGCCTAAACGATGTAACCCGTTATATTTTCCCATCAGGTGACCTCTCTGGTCTTTCTCTGCCTCCACTAAAACCGTAAGAAATCCTCCTAATTTTAATAATGACCATGCCGCTCCCCAAAAAATTCTGAGCAATAACCACATCCAAAAACCAGTAAATATCCCATAACCCAAAGTAGCAATTGCCGCAAAAGATACCGCCAAAATAAAACCAAAGCGTATGGTAGTTTTACTATATAACCAGCCAATTATAGCATTAAGAGGCAGTCTTACAAAACGATTTACTGATAACAGCAGTCCTACTTCCCATAATGATTTTAAACCCACTTCCTGAAAATAAATGGGTAAAGTAACATAAAGCATAGAATTACCCAATAAACAAACTGCTGTTATTATCGAAATCAAAACTACAGTTTGGTCTTTTATTACTACTAATTGTTTATTTTCCATTTTATTCCTCGTTTTTTTAATCAAGAGGATGTCAATAATGACATCCTCTTGATTGAACAATCCTTTGTCCTGTAAAGGCAGTATATTTTTAATCTTCAAACCATCTTCTGTAGTCTAAATGTTCATACTTGGACAGATAACGGGTAGGTAAAGCCAAAGCATCTTTTCGGAATGGCGGTGCCAACTGGGTGCCGTCCACACAGAACTCTAAGACCGTTGGTTTTCTGGCTTCTAAAGCTTCTTGGAAAGCAGCTTTAATGTCACTGGCCTTTTCAACCCTGATACCTTTTGCACCAAAGGCTTCGGCAACGGGAACAAAGCTTATGGGATTAGGAATATCTACACCGACAAAACGACTGTTATAAAAATCTACCTGGTTTTTCTTTTCAGCGCACCAAGCCATATTCCTGAATACACAAGCTATTACCGGCAGGTTATGTTCTACGGCTGTGCTAACCTCATGGACACTCATACCCCAAGCACCATCACCGATAATACATACTACCGGGCTTTCCGGTTCTGCCAATTGGGCACCTAATCCGGCGGGGTAAGCAAAACCGGTATTGCCAAAGGTTAACGCCGCGATATGGCGACGAGGTTTGGTGAATTTCAAATAACTATTGGCTGTCGAAGATACATTCCCGATATCGGTGCAGACAATGGCATTTTCCGGCATCATTTCACTTAATTCCAGTAATACCCTCCGAGGATTAATGGGATTGCCTTCGACCATTGCCAATTCCCTGATTTCTTTTTCCCAGGCAGCCCTTCGCTCTTTGATTTCAGCTAAACGGGCTTCATTGGGTTGGAAACCGCCTTTTGCTTTTAATAATTTAATCAGCTCTGCTGTAGCCAACTTGGCATCGCCAATAATCGCAACTTCTACCGGGTGTTTGCGGCCAATTTGTTTGGGATTGACATCTATTTGAATTATTTTGGCATTTTCGGGGAAATAATTTATGTCATACTGAGGTGTTGTACCAAATACTGATAGCCTCGAACCAATAGCCAAAATGACATCGGCATCTTTTAAGGTTAACATGGCTTGCCTGGAACCCATATAACCTATGGGGCCAATCCATAACTCATGATTCGCCGGGAAAGCATCATTGTGCAAATATGACATGGCAACCGGTGCCGTTAACAGCTCGGCAATTTCTTTGACTTCATCATAAGCATCGGCATCAACTACACCTCTGCCGGAAATAATAACGGGATTTTTGGCTTGAGCCAATAGTTCGGCAGCTCTTTTTAATTCCTCCGGATCTCCCGCTACACGGTTATTTATAGCCCGGTATCTATAAGGCGGCAATATTTCTTCATTTACTTCCCCGTAGAAATAATCCCGGGGTACGTCCACATAGACCGGTCCTCTTTCGGCATAGGCAATACGGAATGCAGTCCTTAATACATCACCGGCCCGGCTGGGATGGGGTACCCTTAAAGCAGCTTTGGTAATGGGTCTAAAGATAGATACCTGGTCAGCTTCCTGGAAACCGTCCCAGCCAACAGTTGGAGTTCCCGCTGAAGGACCGATAACAACCATAGGAGTATGAGCCATATTGGCTGCTGCCACGCTGGTTACCATGTTGGTCATACCTGGACCGTTTTGCCCAATACAGACCCCTGCTTTGCCGGTAATCCGTCCATAAGCATCTTCCATATGGGCTGCAGTTTGTTCATGACGAACAGGAATGAATTTTATACCTGCTGTGGGCCATAAATCCAGCATATCCATAAATGCAGAACCTACTATCCCTGTTACATGATCCACTCCTTCCTGTAATAATACTTCGGTCATAGCCTCACTGGGTGTCATTTTTACTTTTGCCATTTTTAAAACCTCCTTAATTTTATATCTGTTTTATTTGCTAAACTTTTCTAAGGAATTCTTAATTGCCTGAAGTATTTGATCAATATCATCCTTTGTAGCAATAAGAGCCGGGGCTAAATTAATAATGTTATTCTGATTTTTGAAGCTTCTATTGGTTCTGCCGACCAGAACTCCTTGAGCCGAAATATCCGCAATTATCTTTCCAATAAATTCTTCACTAACAGGAACCTTTGTTTCTTTATCCTCAACAAGTTCTATTCCCGCAAATAAGCCTATCCCCCTTACATCTCCGACAATTGGGAAAGATGTAAATTCTTTTAAACCTTCCAGCATATAACGCCCCATATTGGCACTGTTTTCAAAAAGCTTTTCTTCTTCAATTATCCTTATGTTTTCTAACCCGGCAGCAAAAGCACCCGCACAACCGCCAAATGTACTGATATCCCTGAAATAAGCCAGTTTATCTTCCGGATTGCTTTTGAAAACATCAAAGAGTTCCGCTTTGGCCATAGTAACCGAAAGAGGCATATAGGAGCTTGCCGTACCTTTGGCCATAGTAACTATATCAGGATCAACATCATAATGTTCATGACCAAACATCTTACCTGTCCTGCCAAAACCGCATACAACTTCATCCATAATCATTAGAACTTCGTACTTTTTACAAATTTCCTGTAGAATTGGGTAGTATTCTTTAACAGGAGGAATTATACCGCCTCCGGCTGTAATGGGTTCTACTATTATTGCTCCAACGGTGTCGGGTCCTTCCTTAAGGATGATATCTTCCACTACTCGGGCACAATCTATATCACAAGCGGGGTAGGTCTTACCAAAATGACACCTATAGCAACAAGCATGAGGAAATTCAACAAATCCCGGGACAAAAGGTCCATACTCTTCTTTTCTTTCCTCTTGCCCTGTCGCGCTTAGTGCCCCTATGGTCGTGCCATGATAATCCCTATTGCGATAAAGAATTTTAATTTTTTCTTTATCTGGATATTTAAGTCTAAAAGACTGTCTGACCATCTTAAAGGCTTTTTCATTGGCTTCAGAGCCACTATTGGAATAATACACTTTTTGGAGGCGCGGCAATAAGGATGTCAGCTTTTTGGCAAATTTTATAGCAGGAATATTACCGGCACTGCCTGCATAATAAGGCATTACCCTTAATTGGTTATAAACCTCCTCAGCAATGCTTTCTCTGCCATAGCCGACATTGACACACCAGACTCCCCCGGAAACAGCGTCAATATATTCCCGGCCTTTAATATCTTTGATCCGTAAGCCTTCTCCTTCCACAACAATAAGCGGGTCTGCTGTTTCAAAAACTTTATGCTGTGTTAAATGATGCCATAAATTTTCTTTGTCCATTTTAATCATTTCAGCAGGTCCATAGCTGCATAATAAATCCTCATTGTCATTCCTCAGATTAAGTGCCATTTTTATACCCCCTTAATTTTTAATTTTTAAATTCCAATCTCTTATTATGACGTTCGTACCAGTGCTTCTATTTTTTTAGGCTTATTCATTATAAGCCTTTGCAGATACAAATTTGCAGTTTTATTTAATTCTGCAAGTAAATCCCATTATTCCGTTAGTATTACTGTTTTAAAGCCCTCCAGTGCCAAACCTTGACAATCAACCGTATTACCTAAAAACAGGTGATTATTAAGTAGGAATATAAAATGTTTTCGGACCTGCAGTAGTTAATTATTTTTCCTACATAAAAATTACCTCCCACATATATTTTTATAGTTATATTTATTATTTAGGTACAGACATCCGTACCTTCATTATCCAAAAAAATTTATAGAGCTAACTCTGTTTCGCCTGTTATTTCTTCCCGTAGCTCAAGGAATGCTAAATCTGTAAAATCCCTAGGTCTTGGGAGATCAACGTTATAAATTTTCTTCATTTTACTGGGCAATTTACCTTCCAGCATTACTATCCGGTCCCCCAGAAATATTGCCTCATCAATATTATTGGTAACAAAGCACACCGTTCTTTTTTCTTTTTCCCAGATTCTCAGTATTTCCTGTTCCATTAAAATCCTGGTTTGTGCATCCAATTGACCAAAAGGTTCATCTAAAAGCATTATCTCAGGATCATTGGCATAAGCTCTGGCAATACCTACCCTTTGTTTCATACCGCCGCTCAGTTGATGAGGATAAGCATCTTCGAAACCATTCAGACCTACTAAATTAATAAAATATTGGGCCTTTTCCCTTCTTTCCTTTTTCCCTACTCCCTTCAATTTTGGTCCCATCTCAACATTTTCCATAACCGTTTTCCATGGAAACAGAGTATATCTCTGAAAGACATAACCAATGACCGGATTTGGTCCGGTAACTTCTTTACCATTAACATAGATGTGCCCTGTACTGGGTTTTTCCAAACCGGCAATCATTCTAAATAAAGTAGATTTGCCCGATTGCCCCGGTCCTAGGATAACTACAAATTCATTCTCCTTTACACTAAGGTCCATGGTAGAAAGTACTTCCTTTTTATTTGCGCCCTCTCCAAAGTATTTACTTATCCCTTTACATTCAATTACGTTTTTTATTCCGTCGTTTCCAATTCTGTTTTCCAAGGGCAGACCCACCTTTCCAGATAATTTACAGCCATGGAGATCATAAATGCCGTTAAAGCAATAACAATCATGCCTGCAATAATCATTGACGGCTTAGAAAGGTTCATCCCCATGACAATTATAAACCCCATGCCTTCCCTTGCCCCTACTAATTCGGCAGCCAGCACTGTGGTCCACGCCATACTTAAGGAAATTTGCAATCCGGCAAAAATGGCAGGAAAAGATGCAGGAAAAATGACCTCAATAATTTCCTGGCGGCGATTTCCACCCAACATACGCAAGGCGTCTTTCAAGGATTCATCTACAAGCCTTATACCGTTATAAGAGTTTAAAATACAAGGTACTATAGCACCTATGACAATTATAAAAACCTTAGAAGCTTCACCAATCCCCAGCCATAAAATCGCCAAAGAAATCCAGGCAATGGGCGGCATAGGCTTGAATAAATGAAAAATAGGACTGATGATAGCATTAGCAACAGAACTGAAGCCCATCAATACGCCAACAGGCACACCGATAAATACTGCTATTGCAAAGGCAATCAATACTCTTCTTAAGCTTGCCCATAAATGCATTGGCAATGTTTTCCCGGCTAAAGGAGTAACCGTCATATTTATTAGTGTGGTTAAAACCTCAATTGGTCGGGGCATGAAATTTCCGAAAACCTGCAAAACAGCAAATAAATCCAAAACTATCAAAAATAAGCAAATAGAGATTACATACAAGACATATTTGTTATATAATATTTTTTTGATTGAAAATGAAGACCTAGCTCCCTCTAATACCTCGGTATTGGGATTTGCCTCCAGTATTTTACTCATTTGTTCACCCCCGCGACCAAGCGTTTTTCAATTTTATCAATGATAATTCCAATGATAACACCGGTTAATCCTACCATCATCATACCCAGAATAATCATATCCGGTTTCAATAACCTTCTCCCCATCGTAATCAAAAAACCTAAACCTGTATCAGCGGCAATTAGTTCTGCTGCTACCAGTGCTGTCCAAGATGCTGCCAAAGCTACCTGGAGACCCCCAAATACCATAGGAAGGGCTGAAGGAATACAGATATCTTTGAAAATTTCCCAGTCCGTTGCCCCATAAGTTTTGGCCATTTTTATAAATACAGGATTGGTCATTTTTACACCCACAAAAGAGTTTATAACACAAGGAACCAGCCCTGAAGCCCAAATTATAAAGACTTTCCCCGCCAGGCCAATGCCGAACCAAAAAATTGCTAAGGGGATCCAGGCAACAGGAGGAATAGGTCTAATCATTTCAAAAATTGGCCGTGCCAAACCCTCTACTACTACGAACCATCCCATAGCTAAACCTAGCGGTATACCTATTACTAAAGCCAATAAATAACCGGTCAGAGCCTCCTGCAAACTGGTCATGACATGAACCCATAACACAGCTCCATCAGGATTAGCATTAGATATTTTATAGATAAACATCTCTATTACTTGCTTAGGGGAAGCCAGTAGGGTATTGGGCACAATTCCGAAGTCAACAACTAACTGCCAGCCTAAAAATAGAGCCACTATACTTACGACCGACAAAACTTTTAAGAACATATTTTTTTTATTTTCCCCCATAGTTTATCTCCTTTCTTTACTGCACAGGCTTCCTAGTTGTGGGGGAGGGGAAGATACCCCATCCCCACCCACCAAGGAAATTATTACGGGATTAAACCTTTTTCTTTGGCCAGCATTTTCAAAAACTTATCGGTAACGAAACCGCTGTTTAAAACCTTATCTCGTTCTTCTTTGGTAAATGTACCCTGAGCGGTAAAGAAATCTGCGATTCCTTGCATCCATTTTTCTACTTCGCTTGGGCCATTGGAATTATCCATCAAAGCCAGTTGTTCTTTCAAATCATATACAGGGTGTTTTTCGATATCTAAAACTGCGTCTTCCAAGCTAATATCCATTGCTGCCCAATCCATTAAGAACTTTTTATAATCTCCAGCCAAAGCAGTGCCTTTTTCTTTAATTTCATCTATTTTCTGGAAATAAACGTCTAAAAATTTAACCACTAATTCAGGGTTTTCATCGGCAAACTTTTTATTTGCAATTAAAACTAACGGTATCTTGGCATTAACGGCATCCCCGTCAGCCACAACCTTCCAACCTTTTTGTAATCCTGTGTAATAAAACGGTGCCCACAAAGCTACTAAGTCACCTTGCCCGGAATCAAAGGCGGCAACTGCTTGAGCTTGTTCTAAGTTCATTATTTTCACATCAGAATCGCTTAAACCTAAAGCCTGCAAATAGTTGGATAAACCATAATGTCCGCTGGATACTGTTGTGCAGAGAATATTTTTTCCTTTAAGTTGTTCAGGAGAGCCGTAGATATCGGGATATTGCGGAATTGCCCCTTTGACTGACATAATGGGGTCATCGGCTCTAGCCATGACAACATTGGCAAAAGACTCATCATCACAGATTCCGATAACATATGCATTGTACCGCAGTGCTGCCATTAGTGCAGGCACCCCACCTGTTCCGCCTACATCCCATTGATTAGCTGGAAGGGCTTCAATTTGGGGCATCCCGGAGTCAAAGAATACTAATTCAAATTCCACTCCATTTGCTTTATCCAGGCCTTCCTGCATAGCTCTATAGGTTAAAAAAGTTTCAAATTCCGGCTGATGGCTTACTCTTATTTTCGTCAATTTTTCCTGAGCACCCTGGCTTTTTCCTTCTGATTGGGATCCCGGTGAAGTTGCCGAGCCACCACACCCCGCTAATATAGAAATTAAGAATAATAGTAATGTTGTAATTGCAAAAATCTTACTACTCTTTTTCATTTAACTAACCCCCTTTATCTTATAATTAGGCTTAAACTTTAAAAAAATAAAATTTCCTTCCCCCCTTTTTCTTCTTGTTTCTAATACCTACCACCATTTAATTAATTCCGTTACATGTTTTCTAATTTCTATAAACTTCGGGTCTGTAAATTTACGGGGCCGAGGCAAATCAACTTTAACTTCTGCTTTTATAGTAGTAGGTTTATTACTTAAAACTAAAATTCTTTCAGCAAGGTAAACAGCTTCTTCGATATTATGAGTTACAAAAATTACGGTGGTTTTAAATTCTTCCCAAATACGTATAAGTTCATCTTCTAAATAATAACGAAGTTTAACATCCAATTGTCCATAAGGTTCATCCATTAAAAGCAAATCGGGATTAACAGCAAAAGCACGGGCTATGGCTACTCTTTGTTCCATACTGGAAGAAATTTGACTGGGGTATAAATCGGCGCAGTCGGTTAACCCAACCAATTCCATAGTTTTTTGTAAACGTTCTTCCATAAGTTGTTTTGGGAATTTCTTCACTTGCATCCCATAAGCGATATTTTCTTTTACTGTTCTAAAAGGCAGACAGGATGGTTCCTGGAATACAAATGAAATATTATGTTTTTTAGGATCTGCTTCTACATTATCAATACAAATATTGCCTTTGGTCGGCGGTATTAGTTTTGACAGCAAATTTAAGAAAGTTGTTTTTCCACATCCGGTAGGGCCAACAATACATAAAAACTCTCCGTTACCGACGTGAAAATTAATATTGTCTAATACCAGTAAATTACCAAATCTTTTTGTTAAATTATTTACCGTAACTTTGGGTTCTTTTTGGATACATGCCTGCAAAATCAACACCTCGCTTTACAAGATTGTGCCAATCCCTTTCTTGTTTTTTCGACAAAAATAATATAATTTGTCAAAAAAGGGTATGACATCACCACGTTCGTACCAGTTCTTTTGATTTAAATATTTGACGCTCAATGCAAATTTCCTCCTTTTTTTAAAAAAATTTTTATTATTTATATTTGTTAATAATTTATAAATATTATAATTTTTCGTTATATTCAGTTTTGTTTTAATTGTTTTTGTTTTTATATTTGCTAAAATTTGTATATATGCTTATAATAGAACTGGTACAGACGTTATAATTTTGCAATAAAAATAAAGGAGGAGTTTGAGTTGGGTCTCGATAGCAAAAACCCTCTTCCTCTCCATGAACAGTTGAAACAAATCCTTAAGGAAGAGATACTATCAGGCTGCTATGAAGAAAAAATCCCTAGTGAAAGAGAATTGATGGAGAAATTCTCCGTGAGCAGGTCTACGGTAAGACAGGCTGTCCTTGCTTTAGTCCACGAAGGAGTATTAGAAAAGATTCACGGAAGGGGCACATTTATTTCTTTTCGTCCAATAGAAGAATGGTTGGGTAATATTACTAGTTTCAATGATATTGTCAGGGAAATGGGTATGAAACCCAGCACAAAAATTATAAATCAAGGGATAACCGATACTCCTGAAGATGCTACTACAACTCTGGGACTTAATGAGCTCTATTTTTTTGAAAGAATTCGCTATGCCGATGATATTCCTATAGCAATAGAAAAACAATATTATCCCTTGGAGATTGGTTACGAACTTGCTAAATTTGATTTGAATAATGCCGCTATCTATGATATTCTTGAAAAATCTTTAGGGATTAATCTCTGGAAATGCCAGGAAATTATTACTTGCTCAATGGCAACTCCCGAAGAAACAGAAATATTGCAGTTGCCCGGACAAATGTGTGTTTTAACTACAGAAAAATTTATTTCCGATATTAATGATAATCCCATAGAATATGAAAAAAGTATTTTTCGTTCTGATATGTACGCCTTTCGAATTAATTCAACACGAAAAATCGTATGAAGTGCTTTTAATTCCTTCTAGTTAATTCTACTAAACCTCAAATACAAACAAAAAAAGCAGCTGACTGATAAAGACAGCTGCTTTTTCAATATGTTTAATTACATAAACAGTGGCGCAAAGACCAATGATACGATGGTCATTAACTTGATTAAAATGTTGAGAGAAGGACCGGAGGTATCTTTAAAGGGATCACCTACGGTATCACCGGTTACAGCTGCGGCGTGAGCGTCCGAGCCTTTGCCACCGTATTCTCCACCTTCGATATATTTTTTAGCATTATCCCAGGCACCACCGGCATTAGCCATCATAATGGCCAACAAGAAACCGGTAACCAAAGAACCAGCTAACAATCCGCCCAATGCCTCTTTACCCAAACCAGGGAGTAGACCAACTGCAATAGGTACCACAACAGCCAAAAGACCAGGTACAATCATTTCCCTTAAGGCAGCGGCTGTACTAATACTAACACACCTAGCATATTCGGGCTTAGCTTTGCCTTCCATAAGGCCGGGAATTTCTCTGAACTGACGTCTTACTTCCTCGATCATATCCCCAGCAGCTCTGCCCACCGCATTCATGGTCAAAGCAGAGAATAAGAACGGCAACATACCACCTATAAACAATCCTACAACAACTTTAGGATTCATGATATCTATCGAAGCAACATTGGCAGCTTGCGTATATGAACTGAACAAAGCTAGGGCAGTCAAAGCAGCGGAACCAATAGCAAAACCTTTGCCGATAGCTGCTGTAGTATTACCGACTGCATCCAAGCTATCGGTGATTTTCCGAACCTTTGGATCCAAATGGGACATTTCCGCAATCCCTCCGGCATTGTCGGAAATGGGTCCGTAAGCATCAACGGCTACTACCATTCCGGTAGTGGAAAGCATACCGACAGCGGCTAAAGCTATTCCATACAGCCCGGAAAATTTATATGCCAATAATATTGCAACAACAATAATAATTATGGGGATCATGGTACTTAACATTCCGACGCCAATACCGGCAATAATATTTGTTGCTGAACCTGTTTGGGACGCCTTGGCAATATCTTTAACAGGCTGATAATCTCCTGAAGTATAGTACTCTGTCACCTTACCGATAAGGAAACCGGCCAATAATCCGGCAATAGAAGAAATAAATACGCCCATGCCGGTTACATTCCCTTCTGAAGGCAACAAGCTTGTACACAAAAAGTAAGTGGCTACCAAGGTCAGAATCATGGAAACAAATTCACCCATATTTAATGCTTTGGCAGCATTGGCTCCTTCACCCGTTCTTACAAAGAAAGAACCAATTATGGAACAAACTATACCTGCAGCGGCAATCAGCAAAGGCAACTGGACAGCTCCTACTCCTAAATTTAAAGCTACAGCCAGAGCCATCCCGGAAATTATTGAACCAACATAAGATTCAAACAAGTCAGCACCCATACCGGCCACGTCACCGACATTATCACCTACGTTATCAGCAATAACAGCCGGGTGACGGGGGTCATCCTCAGGAATACCGGCTTCTACCTTACCGACCAGGTCAGCCCCTACGTCGGCAGCTTTTGTATAAATACCACCGCCTACCCGAGCAAATAAGGCAATTGAACTGGCACCCAAGGCAAAACCGTTAATTGTACTGGGATTATCAAATAAAAACGTAACTATCCCTAAACCTAATAATCCTAAACCAACAACGGACATACCCATTACCGCTCCACCGGAAAAAGCAACGCTTAAAGCACTGTTGGCACTGGTTTGGGCCGCATTGGCAGTCCGGACATTAGCCTTGGTGGCACTGGTCATTCCTATATAACCGGCCAGTGTAGAACATATAGCTCCGATAATAAAGGCAATAGCGGTTTCCGGTTGCAAACTGTCTTGGCCTTCTGTCATTGCGCCCGCGGCGAAAATTATTGCAGCTAAAACAACGACAAAAACTACCAGGGTTTTGTATTCTCTAAACAAAAAGGCCATGGCACCTTCATGGATGGCCGCAGCAATTTCTTGCATTGTTTTATTTCCTGGACTCACCCTGTTGATTTTTGTAATTAAATAAAAGGCAAATAATAACGCTAAAATTCCTGCAAGAGGTGCCCAAACTGTAAAATTCATTATTTAATTCATCCTCCTTCAACCCTTTTCAAATCTCCCCATATTATAACCAAATTAAAGCAAAGAAAGAAGCAAAGTTAAAAGCATAAAAGCAATTGCAAAAATAGTGGATAATCTTCCTAGAAAGCTATCCATACCTTTCTTTTTACCAAAAAAAGTCTCTGCACCGCCAGCTATTGTTCCGGATAAACCGGCACTTTTCCCAGACTGCAGTAAAACTGTAGCAATAACGCCTATGGACGCAATAATTTGAAGAATAATCAAGAGAATTTTCAAGCATTACACCTCCCTCGTCTTTAGTGACTGGTAAATGGTGACTAGTATTAATTTTAAATTAATCTAATCACAAATGACCACAGATACTAATGCCTAATGTCCATAATAAGTATTTTAACAAAATATCCAGTGGTAAACAAGATGAAAACTTAGCCTGGTGTATCAAATAATTAATCAAAAAACAAAACAAAGGTTTAGGATAGTATCTATCCTAAACCGTAAAAATTATCCTCTAAGATTATATAAATTTTTCAAGCCTTTGTAAACTGCGGTTTCATCAAGTTCTTCCTCAATTCTTAACAGTTGGTTATACTTGGCCACCCGATCAGTGCGGGAGGGTGCCCCTGTTTTGATTTGGCCGGCATTGGTGGCTACCGCTATATCGGCAATTGTTGAGTCTTCCGTTTCCCCAGAGCGGTGGGATATAATGCAGGTATATCCGGCCCTTTTAGCCATTTCAATAGCCTCCAAGGTTTCCGTCAGAGTTCCGATTTGGTTTACTTTGATCAGAATGCTATTGGCAGTTTTAAGTTCAATGCCTTTGGCCAGCCTTTCGGTATTGGTCACAAAAAGATCGTCGCCGACGATTTGAATCTTTTTGCCTAATCTATCGGTGAAGAGTTTCCAGCCTTCCCAATCTTCCTCAGCTAAACCGTCCTCAATAGAAATAATTGGATATTTTTCAACCAAACCGGCATAATAATCTATCATCTCTACGGCACTTCTGGTCAAACCTTGTCCTTCAAAATGATATGCACCGTCTTTATACAGCTCTGTTGCCGCAACATCTAAGGCCAGGTAGATATCTTCGCCAGGCTTGTAGCCTGCCTTATGAATGGCTTCAACGATAACATCCAAAGCTTCTTCGTTGGATGAAAGATTGGGAGCAAAACCGCCTTCATCGCCTACAGCCGTATTATATCCTCTACCCTTCAATACTTTTTTCAGGTTATGGAAAATTTCAGTACCCATTTTCAAGGCTTCAGCGAAACTGGAGGCGCCAAAAGGCATAACCATAAATTCCTGAATATCCACGTTATTATCGGCGTGTTTGCCACCATTTAGAATGTTCATCATTGGTACCGGCAAATTTCTGGCGTTAGTTCCACCGATATACCTGTATAAAGGTACGCCTAGGCAATCGGCAGCAGCTTTAGCCACAGCCAAAGACACCCCTAAGATGGCATTGGCTCCCAACTTCGATTTATTAGGTGTACCATCCATCTCAATCATTAATTTGTCAATACCAACCTGGTCAAAAGCACTTAAACCGATTACCGCAGGAGCAATCAGGGTATTAACGTTATCAACGGCATTTAATACCCCTTTACCCATAAATCTTTGGGCATCCTCATCTCTTAGTTCGACGGCCTCAAAAGCACCGGTTGATGCACCGGAAGGCACCGCAGCCCGGCCAAAGCTGCCATCCTCTAAATATACATCAACCTCAACAGTAGGATTTCCTCTGGAGTCCAAGATTTCCCTGGCATAAACATCAGCAATAATACTCATTTTATTACCTCCTTGGTTAATGACTTGTGACTTGTGACTAGTGACTTGTGGTCTTTAAACAACGACCTTTATGCCGCTCCGTGACCGTAATGGTCATTTAGCATAGCCGATAGTCATAAGCCAATAAAATTCTTAATTTATTAGCTTACTATACCCCTATGTTTGCTTACCTATAATCCAAAAAAGCTAAACCTAATGAAAATATATCTTTTATACCTAAGTAAAACCTTAACCTTAACCTTAGCCTTAACCTTAACCTTAGCCTTAACCTTAGCCTTAACCTTAACCTCATCATCCTACAGGATAAGGTTATCTCCTGTCATTTCTTCCGGCTTTTCCATGCCTAGCAGGGCCAAAACTGTGGGAGCAATGTCTCTTAAGGAACCCTTTGACTTTAATTGAGCGGTTTTTAAATTATCATCAATCAAGATCAAAGGTACCAAGTTACAGGAATGGGCAGTATGAGGTTTACCCTCATCATCTTCCATGATTTCGGCGTTGCCATGGTCAGCGGTAATTATCAAACTGCCTCCCACCTCTCTAACAGCATGATAAACTTTGCCCAGACATTCATCAACTACTTCTACAGCTTTGACCGCTGCATCCAAAAAGCCGGTATGGCCAATCATATCGGGGTTAGCATAGTTAATGAGAACAAAATCATATTTTTTGCTTAATATCTTTTCAACTACCGTTTCCGTAACCTCGTAAGCGCTCATTTCCGGCTTCAGGTTATATGTAGCCACTTTAGGCGAGGGTATAAGGATCCTCTCTTCTCCCTCATTGGCTTCTTCCACACCACCGTTAAAGAAAAAGGTAACATGGGCATATTTTTCCGTTTCAGCTATGCGCAGCTGTTTTTTGCCGGCATTGCTTAAGACCTCGCCCAAGGTATTTTCAAGGTTCTGGGGCGGAAAAGCTACCGGTGCCTGGATTTCAGCATCATATTGGGTCATGCAGACAAAACGCACCTTAAGATACCCTTTTTCCCGTACAAAACCCGGAAAATCTTCATCGACAAAGGCCCGGGTAATCTGCCTTGCCCTGTCGGCACGGAAGTTGTAAAAAATAATCGCATCTCCGGGCTCAATCTTACCTACAGGATTACCCGATTTGTCAACAATAACGGTGGGCTCTACAAACTCATCGGTCACCCTCAGGTCATAAGACTGTTCAACGGCCACCCTGGCCATAGTAGCCTTAACCCCTTCTCCGTCCACCATGGCCTTATAAGCCAGTGCAGTCCTCTCCCACCGCTTATCTCTATCCATGGCATAATAACGGCCGCTGACGGTAGCAATTTTACCCAGCTGTAATTCTTCCAGTTTCTTTTCCAAAGCCAGTATGTAATCCAAGGCACTTTGAGGCGGTACATCGCGGCCGTCCAGAAAAGCATGAATATAAACCTTGTCCAAACCCAGTTCCTTGGCCATTTCCACCAAGGCCTCCAAATGGGTTATGTGGCTGTGAACACCGCCATCGGATAACAGTCCCATAAGATGCAGGGATTTATTGTGCTCCCTGGCATACTCCATAGCTTCCAAGAGGGCAGGATTGCTTTTAATGGTTCCTTCCCTTATAGCTTTATTTATTCTGGTCAATTCCTGATAAACAATACGGCCGGAGCCTATATTTAAATGTCCTACCTCCGAATTTCCCATCTGTCCTTCCGGTAAACCAACATCTTCACCGGAGGTTTGGAGAGTTGTCCAGGGATAATTGGCTAAAAAATAATCATAATTTGGTTTGTGGGCAGCATAAATAGCATTGCTTTTAACCGGCTGTCCCAAACCCCAGCCATCTAAAATTACTAAAACTGTCGGATTTGCCATTTTTCTTACTCCTTGTAGTTTACAATTTTTGCGAAAGACTGCGGATCCAAGCTGGCTCCGCCCACCAAAGCGCCGTCAATATTAGGTTGAGCCATAAGGTCTTGCACATTTTCCGGCTTTACACTTCCGCCATATTGAATTCGCACTTTCAGAGCGGTATCTTCGTCAAAGATACCGGACAAAAGGCTGCGGATATAGGAAATGGTCTGTTCGGCATCACTGCTGGAAGCGGTTTTGCCTGTTCCAATAGCCCAAATAGGTTCATAGGCTATAACAATTTGGGCAGCTTGGTCTTTAGTCAAACCATGAAAAACCGCTTCGATCTGTTTGCGGCATTTGGCTTCGGTAAAACCTTTCTCCCTTTCCTCCAAGGTTTCACCTACACACAGGATGGGAATTAGACCTGATTGTAAGGCTTTATTAACCTTTTCCTTAATCAGCTCATCGGTTTCACCAAAAACAGCCCGTCTTTCGGAATGGCCGATAATAACATACTTGGTGCCAAATTCTAAAAGCATTTGAGGAGCCACTTCTCCGGTAAAGGCACCTTTGTCCTGGCAATACACGTTTTGGGCGCCCAAAGTTATATTAGTGTCCGCTATTTTTTTACTAACTGCATCTAAAACTGTAAAGGGCACACACAAAACTATGTCAACATCATTATTCCCTTCTACCAAAGGTATAAATTCCTGCAGAAAATCATTGGCTTCCTTAACGGTTTTATGCATCTTCCAGTTAGCAGCAATTATTGGTTTTCGCAAAATCTTTACCTCCAATTTTCAATCATTTAAAGCAACTACACCCGGCAATTCTTTTCCTTCTAAGAACTCCAGGGATGCCCCGCCGCCGGTGGAAATATGACTGATTTTATCCGCCAAGCCGGCTTTTTCAATGGCAGCCACCGAATCACCACCGCCAACAATGGAGTTGGCATTTGACTGGGCCACCGCTTGGGCTATTTGATTGGTTCCCGTACTAAAAGCATCTACTTCAAAGACACCCATTGGCCCGTTCCAGACAATGGTTTTGGCGTCCTTAATAGTATCCCGGAATAATTGTACAGAAGATGGGCCAATATCTAAAGCCATTTTATCCTGAGGAACGGCATCTGCCTCTACTGTTTTGATTTCTCCGGGGTTTTCTATGGAATCGGCTACAACCAAATCAACAGGCAACAAAAGTTTAACCCCTTTACAGCGGGCAGTATCCATTAAATTTTTCGCCACTTCTATTTTATCTTCTTCAACCAAAGACTTGCCCATTTCATAACCTTTGGCCTTTAAGAAAGTATTGGCCATACCACCGCCGATTATCAAAGCATCAACTTTATGTAAGAGGTTTTCAATAACACCTATCTTGTCCGATACTTTTGCACCGCCGATAATGGCTACAAAGGGTCTTTCAGGATTATTTAAGGCACCGCTTAAAGCCTTTAACTCTTTTTCCATCAAAAATCCCGCTACCGCCGGCAGATATTGGGCTACCCCTGTCGTTGACGCGTGGGCTCTATGGGCTGCCCCAAAGGCATCATTGACATACAAATCGGCAAAAGACGCCAATTTTTTTGCAAATTCAGGGTCATTTTTAGTCTCTCCGGGATTAAAGCGGACATTTTCCAAAAGCAAAACATCTCCGGATTTTAAACCTTCTACCGCTTCTTGGGCATCGGGGCCAACGGTAGTATCGGTTTTAATAACCCTTTGACCCAACAGCTCCGAAAGCTTTTGGGCCACCTGGTCAAGACGGTATTTATTATCCACTTCTCCTTTGGGTCGACCAAGATGGGAAGTTAAAATGACTTTTGCTTTATGGTCCAAAAGGTATTTGATAGTTGGCAAAGCAGCTCTAATTCTGGTATCATCGGTAACATTGCCTTCTTTATCCCTGGGTACATTGAAATCTACCCGAACCAAAACCCTTTTGTTCTCCAACTCAACATCTCTAATAGTTTTTTTGTTCATTGAAAAAGCCCCCCTTTTTATAGTTCCTTCTCCGCTAGATAAAAAACATTATATAAAAACTTACGGCCCAATAACTTTTTGTAAGCCATCGGATACCCGATGGCTTACTTAATATTATAAAGGAAATGTACTTCCGATGGAATTCAAATTCCATGGAAAAAAATACACCTTTCCCGCTGAATTAAATTGGATTTATTTAAAACTTTTGGCAAGGTATTTGGCAAGGTCTACTACCCGGCAGGAATAACCCCATTCATTATCATACCAGGCAACTACCTTTACCAGATTTCCTTCCATAACCATGGTTGATAAAGCATCGACAATGGAAGAACGGGGGTCCCCATTATAGTCTTTGGATACCAAAGGCTCTTCCGAGTAACCCAAAATTCCCCGCATTTGCCCTTCACTGGCCTCTTTTAAGACCTGATTAATTTCCTCAACGCTGGTATTCTTTTCTAATTCTGCAACTAAATCAACAACGGAAACATTAGGAGTAGGTACCCGCATGGCAAAGCCGTTTAACTTGCCCTTGAGTTCCGGTATTACCAAAGCCACAGCCTTTGCGGCTCCTGTAGTTGTTGGGATGATGGACATCCCCGCAGCTCTGGCTCTTCTTAAATCTTTATGGGGCAAATCCAGAATTCTTTGATCATTGGTATAAGAGTGAACGGTAGTCATAAAACCTCTTTTTACAACAAACTTATCATGAAGCACCTTAACAATTGGCGCCAAACAGTTGGTTGTACACGAAGCATTGGAAATGATATGATGCTTTTCGGGATCATACTTATCTTCGTTTACTCCCATTACTATTGTAATATCTTCTTCCTTGGCAGGAGCTGAAATTATAACCTTTTTTGCCCCTGCTTTCAAATGCTTCTGAGCATCTTTGCCATTGGTAAAGCGCCCGGTGGATTCCACGACTATTTCTACGCCCAGCTCACCCCAGGGTATTAATTCCGGGTCCTTTTCAGCATATACCTTTACTTCTTTACCGTCAACAATAATTACATCATCTTTAGCTTCCACCGTTCCTGGATATACTCCGTGAACCGAGTCATATTTAAATAAATGAGCCAAGGTATTAGCATCGGTTAAATCATTTACGGCTACAATTTCAAGGCCTTCATTTCCCATGGCTGCCCTCAATACATTTCTTCCAATTCTTCCAAATCCATTAATCCCAATTTTAACAGTCATTGATATATCCTCCTTTTATCTTGTAACTAATAACAGGTTTTATTCTATTAATAAATAATTTTTCCGGGACACGGAACCTGTATCCAGCGAACAGTGCCCAGAAAAAATTATCATGTTACACATTGCAAATTCCTTAATGTCAACATTACAATTTTCCAACTTATTTTCTATCCCAGTACCCTGTTTTCCAATTTCAAATCCTTGGCTATCTGCCAAGCCGCGCCTTCATCAGTTATCAGCCAATCAATGTAACCTGCTTTGGTTACCGCCTGAATAGCGGAAGCTTTACCTTTACCGCCGGCTATGGCTAAAACTGTTTCTATTTTACCCAAGTCATCCAGTTTCAAACCTATACTGGGTGTAGAATAAACAATGGAACCATGCTCATCAAAATAATAACCAAAAGCTTCACCTTTAGCTTGGGTTTTTTTAAGAATCTCCACTTCTTCCCAGCTTAACCCCCGTCTTTTTGCCATTTCCAAAGCGTCCCCAATACCATGAACCAATACATCCACAGAACGCATCATTTGTAATATGGGTGCTATGTAGGGGTCATTAACCAATTGCTCGGCAGAGGTTTTGCTCATGTAATCCGGGACGTGAAGCAAGCGATAACCGGCTCCTAAACTGGTAGCGATTTTGGCTGCAATGGTATTGGCCTGCATTTCCACTTGTTCGCCCAATCCGCCCCGAGCAGGAAGCACTAATAAATCTTCTCGATTTTGAGGAATAATATGCTTAGCCATCTCAGCCAAGGTGGTACCACCGGCAACGGCAATGGTTCGCGCCTTTTTAATTACTTCATTAAAGTAAAAAGCCGCTACTCTTCCCAGTTCCTTTTTAGCTAAAGATTCGGAATCAATATCACCGGGTACGATGATTACTTTTCGAACCCCCAGCTTTGCGCTCAATATTTTTTCTAAGCTATCCAAGCCCTTTAAGCCATGGACTAAAACGCTTAATTCTTCCAAAAGCCTTTCCCCTAAAGGAGTAATACTCATTCCTTTAGATTCGGCGGCAATTAACTCCTGTTGACGAAGAGTCTCCACATCATTGCGGACAGTCCTTTCGGGCAATTCCAACCTTTCCGCCAAGATTCTCCGTCCAACGGGCTGCATATAACCAATGGTTCGCAGGATATTATATCTCCTTTGAACCACATCAATCAGTTCCGGCGCCAATTTACCCAGAAAAAATGCTTTCTCTGCCATTTCCTACCTCCTTTGACGTTTTTGTCCCGCCGTGGCAATATTGGTCCCACTAAAGACATTATAGCACTGCCAGTAAACTGTTTCAAGTAACCCGGAAAATAAATTTTTTCTAAAATAGCCCCACAGGTCTGCCCTTTCAACCCAATACATAAAAACTAAATCCGGCACAGCCGGATTTAATATCTTTTTCGCTGAGAAGAGGACAGAATACCCATTTTCTCCCGATATTTACTTACTGTACGTCGGGCTATTTTTAAGCCCTTTTGTTGTAAAAGGTTACATAACATTTGATCGGAATAGGGCTCTTTAGGGTCTTCGGCGGCAATTATATCTTTAATCGCTTTTTTTACAACTTCAGAGGACACTTTCTGACCTGCTTTATTGTTAATGCCGCTGGAAAAGAAATATTTTAACGGAAAAAGTCCTCTGGGAGTTTGAATATACTTATTGGCAATGGCTCTGCTTACCGTTGATTCATGAACCTCCAGCTTTTGAGCTACATCCTTTAAATTGAGAGGTAAAAGATAAGCCTTGCCTTTATCCAGAAAATCCCGCTGCAGCTCAACCAAAACATTGGCAATTTTGTAGAGGGTAATTCTTCGCTGTTCGATACTTTTAATGATCCAATGGGCACTGTGCAGCTTTCGTTCAATAAAAGCCCTGGTAAGCTCATCGGATTGAGAATTATTGATTAATTCTTTATAAGCATTGCTGACAGTCAGCCGAGGAATATAGTTGTCGTTAACTAAAACTATATATTCATTATCAATCTTTTCAATCAATAAATCCGGTACTATAAATCGGGTTTCCTGATTTGAGCCAAAGCCGGAAGCCGGTTTAGGATTTAAAGTTTTTAAAATATCAACGTTTTTTTGAATTTCTTCAATTGAAACATTTAGACTGTTGGCAATTTTCGATAATTTGCCTTGTCCAATATCCTTCAAATATTTAGTAATGAGTTCTTCTAACAAAGGCGTTAATAAATTTTTCTTTCTCAATTGAATAATAAGACATTCAGGCAGATCCTTGGCTCCAATTCCATCGGGTTCCAAAGTTTGAATAAATTCTACTATCCTTCTCAATTTATCAGGACTTACTTCCAAGACTAAAGCCGTTTCCTCGATAGAAAAGGGAAAATAACCACAATTGTCCAAATTGCCAATGACAAAACGGGCCAAAGTCAATTCTTCTTCACTGAGCTTAAAAAAACGCAGTTGTTCTTCCAGAAAGTCCTCTAGGCTTGGTGTTCGGGAAATAAATTGCTCAAAAGGCAGGTATTCCCTCTTTTCCCACGGATAACCCAAATCACTGGCATCACTGAAATACTCCTTCCATTCAGGCTCCATTTTTTCTCCTTCTTCCAGGGGTTCACTACCGGCTGCAAAATTCCCATCTACTATCTCTAAAAGCGGATTCTCTAACAGCTGCTCCTGAATATAATTATTCAATTCCAAAGCTGTTAATTGCAAAATGTTGATGGCTTGACGTAGTTCGGGAGTCATTATTAACTTTTGGGTTTGCAGCATGTTTAACTGATAACCTATTTTCACGTTATCCCCCCTAAAACCAGTTACCATCTCTATTGGTTAAATTCGCTGCTTTTTATTTAACTCCTCCTGATACAATTCTATTCTGATATTACCAGTCCCCATTCCATGGTATTTAAAGGAATTTTTTACTGGCCCAACATCTCTGCCGACAATGGTTTATTAGCTATTGCACCAGAAAATAAATGCCACGCTAATAGGCGTGGCATTTACTATTGGTTTTATTCTTCAACAATTGCTCCTGTTGGGCAAGCTTCAGCACAGGCACCGCAATCTGTGCAAAGTTCGGGATCTATTTCATAAATATCACCTTCACTGATTGCACCTACAGGGCATTCATCAATACATGTTCCACAGGCTAAACACTCATCCGTTATTCTATGAGCCATTTTGACACCTCCCCAAAATTTTAGATGGTAAGTATTTCTACACCGATAGAAAAACTCCTTTTAAATTGATTTACTTTTTTATGTTCTGATTGCGAATATTTTCGGCAATTTTCTCCAGTTTTCTCATTCGATGATTTATACCTGATTTGCCTAAAGGGGGGTCCATCATTTCTCCCAGCTCTTTAAGGCTTATATGGGGATGTTCCAACCGGAGCTCCGCAACCTGTTTTAATGCCGGAGGAAGTTTATCAATACCCAATGTTTTTTCAATTAATTCGATATTTTCCTTTTGTCGAAAAGCAGCATCAATTATTTTGTTCAAGTTGGCGGTCTCACAATTAACCAGCCGATTGACCTGGTTGCGCATTTCTTTTTGAATTCTGGTGCTTTCAAAATTCAACAATGCCGTGTGGGCCTCAATAATATTTAAAAAGGTAACGATCTGTTCGCTTTCTTTGAGATATACAATATAAGAATTCTTCCTACTGCTTATTTTAGGCTCCAAACCAAATTTATTAATAAGCGCCACTAATGACCGGGCATAATCCTCCGAAGTAACCATTATTTCCAAATGGTAAGTGCTTTCAGGGTCGTTTACGGAACCTGCTCCTAAAAAAACTCCCCGCAAATAGCTTCTCCGACAGCATTTCTTTTTGGTGACGGTGCTGCTGACCTCGGGATTAATTAAAAAGCCTTCTTTAGTAATGCCTAAAGTTCTTAAAATCTCCGCAACGTTATTATGAGGCGGTATTTTGACTAAATAAATATTATTCTTCTTTAGGCGTTTTTTCCTCTGAATTCTAAGTTCGGTATCTACATTAAAAACCAGTTTAGCCAGCCGTAAACCTTTCCGGGCTACCGCCGCATTTTCCGTGGCCAGTTCTAAGCCTATTTGATTATGGGCACTTATTAAAATTGTTCCGTCAACCCGCACCAAACCTGCCAACTCCGCCATCTGACAACAGCGCTGCCGGGGTATTACATGGGCCAATTCATTTTTGGTTTTTTCTGAAAATGACATTTCTATCTCCCGCTTTGATTCTTTATTTTTTCTAATAATATTAATCTATCAAAAAAGTTCATCTGAACTTTTGATTTTTTATTGTTTAAAATCAGTTCCAGGATTACTCTGGCCAAACTATTGGAATTATGTCTAACCCACTGAGTCTCATCTAACAAAGGATAGGTTAAAACACGGACCCCCAGACCGCTTAATCTAGGCAGATCAATATCCACCTGTTCTGCTCCGTCCATAAGGTATTTTTCCAGAAGGTTCCTGTCAGAAATGGGCTGATCATTAACAATGACATAATCCACCAAACCATAGCCGCCATGCCGGTAGATGGCCTCCAAATGATCGGCGGCCGAATATTGTAAGGTTTCATTGGGCTGAGTCATAATATTGCAGACATATATTTTTAGAGCTTCACTGGCTTTTATCGCCTCGGGGATACCGGAAACCAGCAAATTGGGGATAACACTGGTGTATAAACTGCCGGGCCCTAAAATTATGGCGTCGGCGTCATTTATGGCCTCCAAGGCTTCATCCAAAGGCTCAGCTTCCCTTGGTTCGATGGTCACTTTTCTAATAGGAGCCTGAACCTTGCCAATATTGCTTTCACCTTTTACGCTGGTACCGTCTGTTAGTTCCGCCTTTAAAATAACATGCTCTAATGTGCATGGTATTACTTTACCCCTAATGGCCAAAACCTTGCTCATCTGCCTTACAGCGTCTTCAAAATTACCGTACATGTCGGTCAAGGCCGCCAAAAAAAGATTTCCCAAATTGTGGCCGGCCAGCTCGTCACCGTTTTTGAATCTATAATTCAGGGTTTTCTCCATTATAGCTTCTTTATCAGCCAAAGCGATCATACAGTTTCGTATATCACCGGGAGGCAAAATGCCCAGTTGATCCCTTAAACGCCCGGAACTGCCTCCGTCATCGGCCACCGAAACTATTGCCGTAATATTGCTGGTAAAATTTTTTAGCCCCCGCAAAAGAACAGAAAGACCCGTGCCTCCACCTATTACAACAATCTTAGGTCCCCGTTTTAAAAACCTTTCCTGATAAATAGGCCGGACCTGACTTCTGGCAAACTCGGGGAATACCGCCTTAATAAAAGCCCTTACTACTTCTCTAAAGCTTACTATTAGAAAAAAAACACCCAGAACAAAAATTAAGGCGCCTCCCCAAATTTGGGCCTCACCCAAAAGATTGCTGACCAGTACATGTATTCTTTGCTCGATTATCCCCAGTAAAGGCATATCGCTAATAATAGTCATTCCCACACTGACCATGACAAAGCCGATTACTCCAAGGGTCAGCCAACGCTTAATACCTAATCCCGGATAAAGCCATTTTATAAAATCCATTAGCCCTTTGCTCCTTGCTTATCAATATCCCTGTGTTTAATAGTAACCTGATACTTATCATTTTCCAAAAGGGTTCCCAGACAATTGGCTAAAGCCACCGACCGGTGACGACCTCCGGTACAGCCGATAGCTATAACCAGATGGGTTTTGCCTTCTGTAATATAATGAGGAATTAAAAAGTTTAATAAACTGTAGTATTTATCGACAAATTCCCGACTGATGGCCGATTTGAATACATAATCCTGCACTGCCCGGTCACAGCCGGTCAAATCACGCAATTCGGGCACATAATAGGGATTTGGCAAGAATCTTACGTCTATCAAAAGGTCAGTATCCAAGGGAATTCCGTACTTATATCCAAAGGACATTACGGTAATGGACAAAATTTTTCCTTTGCCGT
Source organism: Clostridia bacterium (assembly GCA_012720075.1). GTDB lineage: Bacteria > Bacillota > Peptococcia > Peptococcales > BICA1-8 > JAAXZE01. The sequence continues at coordinate 29,646 of JAAXZE010000007.1, read as the reverse complement.
TTTTGCCCCAAAGCTGCTGAATCTCCTCTTTCAACTGACTGGGCTTTAAGGTGGACGTATCTATTATTTTATTGGCCCTTCCCCTTAAATCCTGCAAAAGCTCCCGTTCCAGCTTAATGCCTTCCATAACTCCTCCGCTTTCGGCCGAAAGGGGATGGCGCCTTCGGGTTTCCTTAAACCTATTTACCAGAGTCTCATTATTAGCTTCCAAAAAGAGAATTTCATAATATATTCCCATGGCTTTCAAATCTTCCAAGGCCTGGAAAAGATTGTCAAAAAATTGACCTCCCCTGATATCGATCACCAGGGCAACTTTATTAACTTTTCCTTTGGACTGCAGACACAATTCGGCAAATTTGGGAATCAAGGACGGGGGAAGATTGTCTACACAAAAATAGCCTAAATCTTCTAAACTCCTCACCGCTTGAGTTTTTCCGGCCCCTGACATGCCGGTTATAATCAGAAAACTTATCTCCGCCATAAAAAAACAACCTTTCTATTTTGAGCTACCGTTCACCAGGGCCTCTATCTGACCGAATTTAGAACCCTCTCCTCCGGTATACCGACCTTGGTTAAGATATAACTTCCATAATCAAATTCCCCTACCGTTTCCGGGAAATGGGCATCACTATTTACGATAAAATTAACTCCGCTGTCGGCAATGGCTAATAGTTCACTTATTCCGGGGAAATAATGACCGGTATTTATTTCTAAGGCAGTATTGGTCTTAATACAAGCCCGGGTCAATTCCTGATAGTCGACATCCATTTTTAACCCCGGATGGGTAACAGCCAGAACATTATACTTATATAAACTATCTATTAAAGTCTTTGTATTTATATTCTTTACTTTTTCTTTGAGTCCTTTATAAATTTTTACCAGCTGATTTCTCAAGACATAATTCCAGGCCGTTTTTAGATCATCAGGCTTAACATAAGGGTGAAGGCCAACCAGAAGGTAATCCAATTCTTTGATTACCCTATTATTAATATCCAGTTCACCGGCTAAACCAACTATGTTGGCCTCGGCTCCTACCAGTATTTTGAGCCCGGGAAAAGTATCCGACAATTTTTGAACCTCATCCTTTATCTTTAAATAAGTTTCAGCGGTTTTTACTCCGGTTCCGATATTGGCAGGCCCATGATCGGCAATACCAACTTCCTTCAGCCCTTTTAAACGGGCCGCCTCAACCATTTCAATAACGGAAGCCCGTCCGTCGCTGTATTGGGTATGGACATGATAATCCCCATAAAAGTCCACTTTAGGATACCCCTTATAAAATTCTTTGGTATAGTGTATCCTTTTATCCGGCCTCTAAACCTGTGGGGAAGCTACATGAATAGGATTGGGTCCTTTTTTCCTGGCTAAATAATTTCGCACTTTGTCTGGACTGCTATTTAATATTTGTTCCTCTTTTATGCCGAACTCAGTAATTAATTCTATGGCTTTCGACAATTCCCCCACAGCCGGTGCCCAATGGGCATCACTGCCAACGGCAATTAAGGAACTTTTTTCAGCAGCCAATCCCGCAATCTTCCGACAATTTTCCAGACTTCCCTTGCGACTTCCCACTAAAGAACTGTTGTTAATCTCCAGGGCTACTCCTAACTCCTTGGAGGCTTCCACCAGTTTTTCCTGGTCAATGGGATATTCGGGATTTCCCGGATGGGTAATGACATCAACATAGGGATGTTGCATGGCTTTAATAAGGGCCCGTGTATTCTCCTCCACGTCTTTGCTAACGTAACATCCGGGGTGAAAACCCGCCAAAACAATATCCAATTTTGCCAGGTATCTGTCAGGCAAGTCTAAGGTGCCTTCACAGTCTAAAATATTGGCTTCCACTCCCCGCAATAATTCTATTCCTAAATATTCCCGGGGCAAAACTCTTAAGTTACCGAAATAAAATAACTGGGGCCCACCGGCTAGTTGTGGCCCGTGATCGGTTAGAGCCAACATTTTCAAGCCCTTGGCCTTAGCTTCTTGTAAATTTTCCAGCAACGTACTGTAGGCATGCCCACTGGCTATGGTATGGGTATGTAAATCTATCTTCAGTTCCATACTACTCCTCCATCTTTACTTTACTTATTCCTTATAAACTATAAATTTTCTTAAATACTATTTTACCCTTTTTTTTAGTATTAGTTTAGAAAAAAAATAACCCAACTTAATTAAAGTTGAGTTTTTTGCATTTTATTTCTTTGGCTTTTTTTCATTAAATTGACAATAAGCCGGTCCAGCTCCGTACTAAGCCGGTAGGTTTCCTCATTTAACAAGAGGCTTATATCACCATTAACATAAGCATGCAGGCGGCGCCTTGCTTTTTCCATTTCCCTTTGTAAAAGCTTTTCAGAGGCACTATTCATTATTTTGATTACCTCCACAGATATCCATTTTTATAAATATTTCGACGTATATTTTTCAATTCCTGCATATAATTATAAAAAATTAATAATTTCGGTAAAATTGTATAAATCCTCCAATTATAATACCAGTTTTTCAATGGCCTCTGCTACACCATCATCATCATTAGTACCGGTTATAAAATCAGCGGCTTCTTTTAAAGCTTGGACAGCATTTCCCACAGCTACGCCGCAACCTGCATAATTAATCATATCTAAATCATTTAAATTATCACCTATGGCCATAACTTCTTCCCGCCTTATTTGCAGAGATTGAGCCAATTCCTTCAAGGCATTGCCCTTGGTGGCTTTAGGGTGGGAAATTTCTAAATAGGTATTCTTGGATTTGGTTAAATTAATTGCATCTTTAAATCGTTCCGCCAGCTTTTGAGCTGCCATATCCAATACTTCCGGTTCATCAAGAAAAAGTATTTTGGTAGGGTTTTGGTTTAAGCCCAAAGGTAAATCCAATAAGTTGACAGGAACTCTTACTTTGGCAGCATAATCCTTCCCCCATTGGGTTTCGGTCTCCATATATAATTCATCATTGATATAAACATTAATATGAATACCCCATTGCTTACCTAAATTTATAATCTCTCGTGCTATTGATAAGTCAATGGGCCGATGGTACACCTGCCGGCCGTCGGCGTATTTTACCAGAGCACCTTGATAGGTTATTAGCGGCAAGTCCAAACCAAGAGCAAGAGCATAGGGCAAAGCCGAACGATACATCCTGCCGGTTGCAAAGGTGACAAGGGTCCCTTTGTCCATAGCAGCTTGGATGGCTCTTTTTGCCCTATCGGAAATGGTTAAGTCATTTCGTAAAAGAGTATCATCTAAGTCAACGGCAATCAACTTGTAAGTCATATAATCCTCCTCGTAAGTTGCTAGTGAGTGCATAAGTGTTTAAGTGGGTTAGTGCTATAGTATTAAAAAATCTCTTACTCACAAACACACTGAAAATCAGAATAAAATTTAAGATGTCATACTTACACACTGATTTTTAGTCGATAACAAGGGCATTCAAAATGGAACTGATAATGGATAACACTAAAGCTCCAATTGTAGCAGCCCAAAAACCTCCGACTTCAAAACCGTTTATCACAATGCTGGTAATCTTCAGCATAAACCCGTTAATCGCTAAAGTAAACAAGCCCAAAGTAAGTAAATTAATTGGCAAGGTAAGAAGTAAAATGATGGGTCGAATAACGGCATTTACAATACCTAATATCAGGGCTGCAAATAAAGCCGCCAGGATGCCATTGACTTCGATACCTGATATCAGAGCGGAAGTAAGCAGTAAAGCCACTCCGTTAAGAATCCAACGAACAACCCACCCTCTCATTCCACACACCCCCTTATAAATAGTTACTGATGACAAAGATTTTGTGACATCGTGTCACCGTGACGCCGTGACATCGAAAGCTTAAAAAAAATTGAAATGGTTGGTATCATGATGTCACGTTAATACCCTTTAACCTTAACCTCAACCTTTAATCTAGCAAGGCGTAAGATAGCCAACAATGTTGGCGTAATCTTTAATTTAATCCTCACTATTTCTAGTTCTAAGCAATAAATCCTGGTGAGTGCGAAGGTAATCGTATACTGCTTCGGCAACTTTGCGGTTAATTCCTTCTACCTCTTGAAGCTCTTCAATACTTGCCGATTGAATTTTTTTAAAAGAGCCGAAATGCTGCAGGAGTTTTTTCTTTCTTTTCTCCCCAATACCATGGATATCATCCAGGATGGAAGCCAAGTTCCTTTTACCCCGTAAGCTTCTGTGATAAGTTATAGCAAAACGGTGAGCTTCGTCTCTGATCCGCTGCAGAAGAAAGAGGGCCTTGGAAGAACGGGGTAGGATAATGGGCTCCGATTCCTCTTCGAAAAAAAGCCATTCCTCCCGCTTGGCCAGGCCATAGGTGGGGATATAAGCATACCCCTGCTCCTCCATGGCTTTCCTGGCAGACTGCAATTGTCCTTTACCACCGTCAATAATGACCAAATCGGGCAAAGATGAAAATTTCCCTTGGTCGCCGGAGTTGTTTTCTTCCCTGGCGTTACGAAATCTGCGGGTTATTACCTCGTACATACTGGCAAAGTCATTAGGGCCTTCCACCGTTTTTATCCTGAACCTGCGGTATTGGTCCTTTTTAGGCTTACCGCCTTCAAAGACTACCATTGAAGCTACAGTTTCCGTTCCTTGGGTATTGGATATATCATAACATTCAATACGAAGGGGCAGCTTGGGCAAAGCCAGTTCTTTTTGCAATTCCAATAAAGCTCCTTCAGTCATACTTTTCTTCTGCTCTCTTTCCAGGTCCGCTTTTTCCATAGCCTCTAAGGCATTTTTGGCTACCAGTTCCAAGAGTTCCTTTCTTTCTCCTTTTTTGGGGACCTTGATATATACCCGTTGTCCCTTCTTTTCTGAAAGCCATTGTTCCAGAACCTTTACTTCAGGTAATTCGGTTTCTACCAGTATTTCCTTGGGTACAAAATCCTGCTGAATGTAGTATTGCTTTATAAAAGCTTCCAGCACTTCGGAACGCTCCATATCATCGGTCCCTTTTAAAAAGAAATTCTCCCGGCCAATCAGTTTTCCACCTCTGATGAAAAAAACCTGGACACAAACTTCGTTAAAACCTCTGGCCATAGCCATAACATCCTGGTCTTCATCACCGGCGGAAACAATTTTCTGTTTTTCTATAACCTGTTTAATACTAATTATCTGGTCCCTTAATTGGGCCGCCCGCTCAAACTCCAGGTTCAATGCCGCCTGTTCCATTTCATTTTCCAGCTTTATTATCAAAGCCTCTTGTTTGCCTTCCAAAAAAAGTTCAACCTGTTTAATGATTTCACCGTACTGTTCCCTGGTAATACCCCCCTGACAGGGGGCCAGACATCTTTTGATATAGGCGTTCAGACAAGGCCTCTCATTGGAAAATACCTTTTGATTGCAACTGCGGAAAGGAAACAGCTTTTTTAATAATTCAACGGTTTCCCTGAGGCTTGTGGCACTGGTATAGGGGCCGAAATATTTTGCTCCGTCTTTATAAACCTTACGGGTTACAATAACCCGGGGAAATTCTTCGGCGGTTATCTTAAGATAAGGGTAAGTTTTATCATCTTTAAGGCTAATGTTATATTTCGGCCTGTGTTTCTTAATCAAATTGCATTCCAAGATTAAGGCTTCCAGTTCATTATCGGTAATAATGTATTCCAAATCGGCGATATTTTTAACTAAAGCCCTGGTTTTGGCCGAATCATGCCTTTTACTTTGAAAATAGGATTTAACCCTGTTTTTCAGCGAAACGGCTTTACCCACATAAATGATCTCCCCTTCGGCATTTTTCATTAGATACACTCCGGGTTTCGCGGGTAAAGCGTTAATTTTGTCTTGCAACAAGAAAGTCACCTCCCTTGGGTGGCATGATGGCTGCTTTGCAATCTTTCGGGTCAGCATGACGGCTCACGGGTTTAGATATAAGGCCGGAGTGACGTCACCGGAGTTAAACATTGGGTCGGTGTGACGTCTACCAAGTAAAATATTAGGTCGGTTTTTTTATAATACTTTTTGCGCAAGCTGCCTGTAGTAATCAAGCTAGTTATTGTTTTAATACTGACGTGCAGAATAGCTTTAGAGCCGTCATGCTCATCCCTTGCTCAGCACTTTGCGCAAGAATTGTCCCGTATAAGACTCCTCTACACCGGCTATCTCTTCGGGTGTTCCGATAGCAATGATTTGTCCCCCTTTATTGCCACCTTCCGGTCCTAAATCAATGACATAGTCGGCACATTTTATTACATCCAAATTATGCTCGATAACTACTACCGTATCTCCGGCGTCAACTAAACGGGCCAATACCCCCAAAAGTTTATGAATATCGGCTATATGCAGGCCCGTTGTAGGCTCATCCAGAATATACAGGGTTTTACCATTACTACGGCGAGAAAGTTCGGTAGCCAACTTAACCCTTTGGGCTTCACCGCCCGATAAAGTGGTAGCCGGCTGACCCAGGCGGATATAACCCAACCCCACATCCTGTAGAGTTTTCAGCTTGCGATAGATTTTAGGCAGGTTTTGGAAAAATTCAACAGCCTCATCTACCGTCATATCCAAAACTTGGGCAATATTTTTCCCTTTATATTTAATCTCCAGGGTTTCCCGATTATAGCGCTGACCCTTACATACTTCACAAGGCACATAAACGTCAGGCAGAAAATGCATCTCAATTTTAATTATTCCATCTCCCCGGCATGCCTCACAGCGGCCCCCTTTTACGTTAAAACTAAAGCGACCGGGTTTATAGCCCCGCATCCGGGCCTCAGGAGTTTGGGCAAAAATCTCCCTGATGGCATCAAAAACCGATGTATAGGTAGCCGGATTAGACCGGGGCGTCCGGCCGATGGGGGACTGGTCTATGTCGATTATTTTATCCAGGTGCTCCGCACCTTCTATGGAAATATGTTGACCGGGTTCCACTTTGGAGTTTTTATACAGTTTCCTTATAAGGCCTTTATAAAGGATTTCATTGACCAGGGTACTTTTGCCGGAACCTGAAACCCCGGTGACACAGGTGAAAACCCCTAAAGGAAAAGCGACATCCAGATTTTTCAGATTGTTTTCAGTGGCGCCTTTGACCCTTATCCATTTGCCATTGGGAGGGCGCCTGATTAACGGAACGGGAATTTTCTTGGCACCGGATAGATATTGGCCGGTAATGGATTCTTTAACCGCCTTGATTTCTTCGATGGTACCCTGGGCTACTACCTTCCCGCCATGGGCTCCGGCCCCCGGACCTATATCTATGATATGATCGGCGGCCAGCATAGTGTCTTCGTCATGTTCCACAACGATTAAAGTATTGCCGATATCCCGCAAATGTTTTAAAGCCTCAATCAAACGGTCATTATCCCGTTGATGCAAACCGATGCTGGGCTCGTCCAGGATATAAAGAACACCGACCAACCCTGACCCTATCTGGGTCGCCAGTCTGATCCGCTGGGCTTCACCTCCGGACAATGTAGCGGCAGTCCTGCTTAAGGTCAAATAATCCAAACCTACCGTGACCAGAAAGTTCAACCTTTCCTTAATTTCTTTCAGAACCTGACGGCCAATAAGTAACTCTCTCTCCGTAAGCTTTAAATTATCAAAGAAATTCTTAATTTCTGAAACCGTCATATCCGTAACTTCCGAAATATTTTTTCCGGCGATTTTTACCGCCAAAACCTCAGGTTTCAGCCGAGCGCCTTTGCATCGGGGACAGGGTTTATTGGTCATATACTGTTCCGTCTCGGCCTTAGACAACTCGGACTGGGTCTCCAGATACCGCCGGTAGAGATTGGGGATGACCCCTTCAAAGACAGAGTCATAAACCCGGGTTTCATTATACATATTGGTATATTTTATTCTAATTTTTTCATTGCCGGAGCCATATAAAATAACATGAATATGTTCCGGCTGCAATTTGCCGACAGGAGTATGCATGCTGAAACCATAATGCTTACCCACCGCCGCCAAAATTTGCTGATAATAACCGTTGGTATTTTTACTCCAGGGGGCTATGGCTCCTTCAGCCAGGGACAAAGTCCAGTCCGGTATAACCAAATCCGGCTCTATTTCCAGTTTTGTTCCTAAACCGTCACATTCGGGGCAGGCCCCATAAGGACTGTTAAAGGAAAACATTCGAGGGGTAATCTCCGGAAAACTGATACCGCAGTCAACACAGGCAAAATTCTGGCTAAAAACCAGCCTTTCCCCGTCAATAATATCCACATTGACTACGCCTTCCGATAAATTTAAGGCCGTTTCCAGCGAATCTGCCAACCGGCTTTCCACACCTTCCTTGATAATTACCCGGTCAACCACCACCTCAATGTTATGCTTTTTATTTTTATCCAAGATGATTTCTTCACTTAATTCCCTCAACTCTCCATTTACCATAACCCGCACATAACCGCTTTTTTTTAAATCCTCCAGTACTTTCCTGTGCTCACCTTTTCGTCCCCGGATAACCGGCGCTAAAATCTGCAATTTGGTTCTTTCAGGATAGCTCATCAGTTGGTCTACCATCTGCTGGACGGTTTGCTGGGCTATGGGCGTGCCGCATTTATAACAGTGGGGTACTCCAATCCGGGCAAATAACAACCGAAGATAATCGTAGATTTCCGTTACCGTGCCCACCGTTGACCGGGGATTACGGTTGGTAGTTTTCTGGTCAATGGATATGGCCGGTGATAAGCCCTCGATATAATCAACGTCAGGCTTATCCATCTGGCCCAAAAACTGCCGGGCATAGGCAGATAAAGATTCCACATATCTGCGCTGTCCTTCAGCATAAATGGTATCAAAAGCTAAAGAAGACTTTCCCGAGCCGCTGAGACCGGTTATTACTACAAATTTATCCCTGGGTATTTCAATATCTATGTTTTTAAGGTTATTTACCCTCGCTCCTTTGATTATGATTTTATCTTTGGCCATGTCTATTCCCTCCTGTAGCTAGTGGGTCATCTTTTAGGGTCAAGCATTACAGCTAACGGGTTAAACTCTAGGGTCTGCATGACGGCTAACAGGCAACATTTTGGGACGGCATGACGGCTCCTCCGCTACTTTTTGGTCAGCATGACGTCTACCAAGCCAATATCATGGGTCAGCAAAATATAAATATTTTCTGTAAATTATCACCTAAACCATTATGCGGACCTAAAATATAACCTGTAGGCCGTCATGCGGACCTGTGACATAACCTGTAAGACGTCATACTGACGTGCATTGTAACCCCAAAGACGTCACGCCGTCATGCCGACCCCAAAAATAGCCCCAAAGCCTATAGTTTCCCTTTGAGTTCGATAATCAAATCCCTGATCAAAGCGGCTCGTTCGAATTCCAAAGCCCGGGCCGCTTCCTGCATTTCCTTTTCCAGATCCTTGATCATTTTCTTTAATTGATCCTTAGACATCTTATCCACATTTTGCTGGGATAGCTTATATTCAGGTTCTTTTTCAGCCACTTTAGTGGCTTCGATAATATCCCGCACCGATTTTTTAACGGATTGGGGAGTAATATTATGCTCCTTATTAAAAGCTATTTGTAAAGCTCGCCTCCGGTTAGTCTCATTGATGGCTCGCTCCATGGAGCCGGTGATTTTATCGGCATACATGATAACCTTGCCGTTAACATTTCGGGCAGCCCGACCGATAGTCTGGATTAATGAACGGTCCGAGCGGAGAAAGCCTTCTTTATCGGCATCCAAAATAGCCACCAAGGAGACCTCCGGTAAATCCAACCCTTCCCGCAATAGGTTTATTCCTACTAAAACATCAAAAACGCCCAGGCGCAAATCTCTTAAAATTTCCATTCTTTCAATGGTTTTTATTTCTGAGTGAAGATAGCGAACCTTAAGACCGGCCTCTTTAAAATAATCAGTCAGGTCCTCAGCCATTTTTTTAGTAAGGGTAGTAATAAGCACCCTTTCGCCCCGTTCCACTCTGTTCTTTATTTCGTCAAAGAGGTCATCAATCTGACCTTTGACCGGTCTAACCTCTACTTCAGGGTCAACCAAACCGGTAGGCCTGATAATTTGTTCCACAATCTGGCTGCTGTGTTTTAGCTCATAAGGACCGGGAGTTGCGGAAACAAAAATTGTCTGCCCGATTTTTTCTTCGAATTCATGGAATTTTAAAGGTCTGTTATCCAAGGCCGAGGGCAGCCTAAAACCGTACTCTACCAAATTGGTTTTGCGGGACCGGTCTCCTTCATACATCCCGCCTATTTGTGGAATGGTAACATGGGATTCATCAATCATTATCAAATAATCCTCAGGAAAATAGTCCAAAAGAGTATAGGGGGGTTCCCCCGGTTTTCTTCCCGTTAAATGGCGGGAATAGTTTTCTATCCCGGTACAAAAACCTACCTCTCGGATCATTTCCAGGTCATAACGGGTCCTCTGTTCCAGCCTTTGGGCCTCCAGGAGCTTATTCTGGCTGCGCAGTTCCTGAAGACTTTCTTCCAATTCCTTTTCGATATTTTGGATAGCGGTTTCTAAATATTCAGGAGCGGTAATATAATGGGTTGCCGGGAAAATACTTACATGTTGGCGCTGACCTATTATCTCGCCGGTAACTGTATCAATCTCCAAAATCCGCTCTATCTCATCGCCAAACATTTCAATTCTTAAAGCCTTTTCCGTCAGCGAAGCCGGCAATACCTCGATGACATCGCCCCTCACCCGGAAAGTACCCCTCACAAAGTTAACGTCATTCCGTTCATATTGAATATCCACCAGTTTTCTTAAAATCTTATCCCTATCGTATTCCTGCCCTACCCTAAGGGATAAGGTTTGGTTTTTATAATCCTCGGGGGAACCTAAACCATATATGCAAGAAACACTGGCCACAATAATTACATCCCGTCTTTCAAAAAGAGCCGAGGTAGCCGAGTGTCTCAACTTTTCAATTTCTTCATTAATTTGCGCATCCTTTTCAATATAAGTATCGGTATAGGGAATGTATGCCTCCGGCTGGTAATAGTCATAATAGCTGACAAAATACTCCACGGCGTTTTCAGGGAAAAATTCCTTGAACTCACTGCAAAGCTGAGCCGCCAAAGTCTTATTATGGGCAATTACCAGGGTAGGCCGGTTAACCTCAGCAATGACATTGGCCATAGTATAAGTTTTGCCCGAACCTGTTACACCTAAAAGGGTTTGCTTGGGCAAGCCTCTATATAATCCGTCCACCAATTGGGCAATGGCTTTGGGCTGATCGCCCCGGGGCCTGAAATCAGATACCAATTTAAACTTGTCTGTCATAAGTTTCCACCACCGCTTATCTTCTTCTAAGTTGTGATTATATCATAATTTATTACCCGTTTCTTTGAAACCTCAATCGAAAAAAATAAATATTACATGTAAATATTGGAGAAGATACCAATTAGAAAAAGTCTAGCTTTGAATTATTTTCAAAGCACAGCTTTTCCGAGGCTGCAGTTCTACAGTTTTTTAAGGTTAAGGTTGCGCTTCACTAGGTTAAGGTTAATATATTTAGCTGAAAAAATGGATTGTTGGAAGAAGTGGAAAGGAACATTCTCAACTCTCATTCTCAATTCTCAACTAATCTTACACACTTTCACACTCACACACTAAAACACTAATATTTTAGGCGGGGAGAAATAAATTGTGCTAAGTAGAAGAGAATTTATAAAACTATGTATGCAAACCACTATGGGGATAAGTTTGGCCGGTCTTTTAAAGTCACCGGTTTTTGCGGCCTTAGCCCAAGGGGAAATAGACCGAACACCGGTGATCTGGCTTGAATTGGGCTCTTGTACCGGAGAAACCATCTCACTGGATAATACTTTCGACCCGGACTTAAAAAAACTGCTTTTAGAAATGATCGACCTTCGCTACCACTGGTTATTTATGCAGTCCCAAGGGGACTTGGCCATTGAGAATTTGCAAAGAACAGTGGAAAATGACTCCGGCCGGTTCATTTTAATAATAGAAGGTTCCGTAGTTACCCGAGATAAAGGAAGATACAACTTGGTAATGGAACGAAAAGGCCGTCTGATACCGGGCATCGAACTTTTAAAAGAGCTGGCTCCCCATGCCAAATATGTCATGGCCGTAGGTGATTGTGCCGCCTTTGGCGGACCGGGTGCTGCTTACCCCAACCCTTCCAAAGCCGTTGCCGTTTCCGAAGTACTGGACCGCAAAGTTATTAACATCCCGGGCTGTCCCTCCCATCCCGATTGGATGATCGGTACTCTGGCCCACCTTATAATGTACGGTGAGCCTGAATTAAACGATTATAATTCCCCGACCATGTTTTTCGGCAAAACCATCCACGACCTGTGCAACAGGCGTTCCGATTTTAATGATGGAAAATTTGCCCAATATCCTGGGGATGAAGGCTGTTTCTATAAAATCGGCTGCAAAGGACCGGTCACTTATGCCGATTGCCCCATCCGCCAGTGGAACAACCATGTTAACTGGCCCGTTGAAGCGGGAGTTCCCTGCATTGGTTGTGCCAGTCCTCATTTCCCCGATGGTATGATGCCCTATTTCAAACATTTACCGGATACCTATTTACCTTGGGGCAAAACCCATGTGGAAAAGGTAGGGGCCGCCATTGGAGGTATGGCAGCCTTGGGTATCACGGCCCACGCCATCGGCTCCGTTGTTACCGGAAGATTGGGTAGAAATTTAATTAAAGGCACCCAATTGCAGGAGCCCGGCCCCGGCGAAAAGGTTACTGTAGAAGAAATTATTCTTCATTCTCTAACTTCAAAGACTTCCGAGTTAAAAAATGAAGTCAGCCAGGAATTAGTAATGGATAAACTGGAGGAGATACTGCATACCCAAAAAACCCTGCAAAAAGATTTAAACAAAGTATTAGCCAAAAGGAATAATTCCTTGTTGTACAAATTGAAATTTTGGAAAAGAAAAAGGACTGAGAAATAAGTGGTGAAAAAAAAGGTTTTTCCTCTAACCAGAATCCACGAACCTTTGGAAGTTGAAGTAGAAGTATATAACGGTGTGATTACCGATGCCTGGGTTAACAGCCCTTTATTCCGGGGATTTGAACTAATGCTTGAAAACCGTCACCCCTTGGATGCTCCCCTTTATTCTCAGAGAATATGCGGTATTTGTTCCACTGCCCATGCCCTTGCCAGTACCTTAGCTTTAGAAGATGCATACCGGATAAGCCCGGCCCATAACGGTTACCTCCTTCGCAACCTGATAGTAGGGGCGGATTTTATCCAGAATCATCTGCGCCAGTTTTATATCTTGACTTTACCCGATTATGCCCGGGGTCCGGAAACATCGCCTTTTCGTCCGTTAATGCCCGGTGATTATCGAATTCCTCCCAATATTGAAAAAACACTGTTCGAAAATTACTGGCTTGCCATCCATTTAAGCGCCAAGGCCCACCAGTTGGTGGCCATCTGGGGAGCCAAAGCCCCCATCAGCAAACCATTTTGCCCGGCGGAATAGCGGAAAAACCTAATGCTGAAAAAATAAATATGTTTTTCTCCATCCTTAAAGAAATCCAAACCTTTGTGGAAGAAAAATATATTCCTGACGTCTATACAGTAGCCCAATATTACCCCGATTATTATGAAATCGGCAAAGGTTACGGCAACCTAATAACCTATGGCATGTTTCCCCTGACCGATAACAAATCACCTTTGCTTAAACCGGGTTTTGCGGAAAATTTTTCTCAGGAAGCTAAAAGCATTGAGCCAAAACTTATAACCGAAGAAGTAACAAATTCCTTTTATCAAGAAGTGGATACAGGCCGTCATCCATATGAGGAAAAAACCATCCCCGACGACCAAAAACCGGGAGCTTATTCCTGGATTAAAGCCCCCCGTTATCAGGATAAGCCATTTGAGGGAGGGCCCTTGGCCCGTCTCTGGATTAACGGTATATATCGAAGGGGAGTATCTGTCAATGACCGGAACATTGCCCGGGCTCTAGAGCTAAGGGAAATTGTAAAAGGCATGTTTACCTGGCTGGAAGACCTAAACATAAACCAAGGTTCACTAAAAAAATATGAACCTTTGTCTGAGACCGAAGGTACAGGATTAATTGATTCCATGCGGGGGCCTTTAGGCCATTGGGTAAAAATAAAAAACGGCCGGATTGCCCATTACCAGGTAGTAACTCCCAGCGCCTGGAATTTCTCCCCCAGGGACGGTAAAGATAACCCTGGTCCTGTAGAAAAAGCATTAATAGGTACACCGATAAATAATATGGACAGCCTGATTGAAGTGGGGCGGGTAATTCGCTCCTTTGACCCTTGTTTTTCTTGCGCCGTCCATGTGGTTAAAGGAGACCGAACTTTGGGTAAATACAGGATTTAGTCGACTACCGCAGAACTCCTACAGTTCTACTGGTGCTAAAGTATCTACAGATTTTTTTGGGGAGGAGAAATACATGTCTGATACCACAAAAAGAATGTTTGCTCACCGGCCCACCGGTCCACAAATAGACACTGCCCTTGTTCAACTTCACCCATTACCGGTCAGAATCTTGCATTGGACCCAGTTTTTCATTATCATGATTTTAATTATTTGCGGAATGTATCTCCATTACCCCAGATTTTTGGAACACTCTTTTTCAACAATAAAAAATATTAAAGGTGTCTTTAATTTTCTCCTAATAGCCAACACTTTGGTTTACGTTTATTACAGCTTAAGGACCGAACATTACCGTGAAATAATACTGGGCCGGAGGGACCTCAGGTTTATCCCCGACTTTTTAAGGTATATTTTTTTCTTGAAGAAAAACCACGGGTATTATGGCAAATATAATCCCGGACATAAAGCAGTTTTTTCCACCTGGTTTTTACTAATACTGCTCCAGATTTTTACCGGGTTATTATTGTTTTTTCCTGATACCTTTGGAGCAATAATCAAACTCTGGGGAGGGTTAAATAAAATTCGCCAGGTTCATTATCTAATCACCTGGCTCTTTATCGCCTCAATTCCTATCCATGTTTATCTTGCCCTTACCGAAGACCCCGCCAAACTGCAGAGTATTTTTACCGGTTACGCCAGAAAATAATTCCAGCGGCTAACCGGCCGGGCCAACGGTATTCAAAAAGTGCATATAAGCCTACGTAGTTTTGCTGCGTAAAGACTTAGTTTTCCCCTCAAAACAGGGCTCAGCCCTTCACCGAAATTTAAAGTATCGGTTTCAACAGCAAACAGCCAGGTTTTTGACAAAACTCCGGCCATTGCCAGCACCTCCAACCAGGTTATATCATGGATCGAATAAGGCCGTTCTCTAAACATTAGTTTCTCACCGGGGATAAAATATGAATCCCCACATGATCCCCCGGTATTTATGCCATCAATAACAATTATCCGCCGGAAATCCATTAACTCCTGGTTTAAGACGGAGAAAGGATCGGTACCTATAAATGTTATTCTTATATCTCTTGGCAAAGGATTTTTTGTTATTTCCCTGATAATTGCCGCAGCTATTCCATCATCACCGCATATTTCATTTCCGGTACCCAGTAGAAGTGTTCCCATTTCACTTATCAATCCCTTTTGTCCAAAGTACTAAACCCATTTCTCCTTTTTAAGCTCCGCTTTTTATAGTTTAACCTGATAACAAAAATATAGTTATTTTCAAGCAAGTATTTCCCCTTTGAGCCCCTCCTCCAAATTACTTATTTCTTTAAAATCAAGGGTTTCGTGGTAAAAAACAGCGCATTGATCATAAAGTCCTTCTGTTTCAGCCAATAAATTAAGCACACCTTGAAAATCTTCTTCTTGCAAATAATAATCAGATTCACTAACCGTAGGAATATTTTCATATTTCAAAAGGGGCTGAAAACCCTGTTCAAAAGGTCTAATGGCCAGGGCTAAATTGGCATCGGCCAAAATAATAAGTTCCACCAGTTCCGGTTCCAGAAAATTATGATAAACATCAACCGTCAATCCCTTTAAAACCGCTTCCCGGGTAACCAGTTTTAATATTCCGCTGCCACTAAAATATTTTACCCCGTTAAGGTAATATTTGGTTGAGCAATTGGCCAAGAGTTGGGGATAATAAGAAGTTAGTCCCCGACAGGTTAAAATCTGCCCAAAACGATGATTAATTCTTCCTTCGTCCACCGAAAAAAGGGCTTCTAAAATTTTTTCAGCCACATATAATGCATGCCTGCCATCCGGTTCCCAACCTTGGTCACACTTTTCCCTGAATTTTTGCTGCAACTGCTGCAACTGATCCCAAGCCAGTTCCAAATTCATGTTTATCTGCTCATACAGGTCATGAATTTTGCTTTTATAAATCTGATATTTCTCATTATCACGATATTGGTCCAGATTTATTATGCCCTCTTTAAGTTTTACTTCCCAATGAGGATTGTCGCTAATTAAAGCCAAGTCCAGTTTGGGAACGATAATTCCCTCCAGGATATCGGGGTTTAAGGTTCCATGGATTATTTCAACATCATATCCCCTGTCTTGAAGTTCTATAATAACATTCCGAATAATTCTGGAACGAATCTGATCAGTACCACCGGCGAGTAAAACTTTTTTTTGACAGAAGCGCCACATGTCATTTATAAAGGTAACTAGCCCCCCACCCGAATGGCTGGAAAGAAAATACTCAATTTTTCGACCTACGAGCAAAGCCAATATTTTCACCCCTTTTTCCTTTAATTTCCGATAAGTCAACTAAACTTCAGGCAAGCCCGTTGCTTCAGGCTTTACTTGGCTTAGGATATCGGATTATCCATGTTCCTGAGAGTAATTTTCCTTTATATCCTATTTGGGACTAAAGTGAAAAGTGCAAAAAAAATCACCTTTCCGGTGATTTTTTGCAGCTTTACTTGCCTTTTAACTTTTTCATTAATCTTTTGAAAAATCCTTCTCCTCGGGAAATATCCAGATAAGAAAAACCATAATTGTCCGGAACAATTATTAAACCCAAAGGTTTTCCGGGCATTACGCCTTGAATGTTTTTCGTTTTTAGTACTTTCTTTTGCTCCGAAAAATACTGGATTTCAATGGTACTTCCGGCAAACAGGAGGGCATATTCCAGATCGTTACTGTTATTTACTTCCATCCCGTTAATGGACAAAATTATATCACCTGGTCCGATACCGGCCGAACTAAGGGGAGAAGAAGTCAAGACATCAAGAACCATAATACCTTGGGGTGGACTGACAAATTTAGGCTCCCGGGAAAATTCTCGATATCTTCCAATAAAAATTACCAATTCATGACCTAATGGGCCAAATAGAGCGGCTAAAATGGCCAACCGGGGATAATTAGCGGCAAGTACAGCCAGCCCTAAAAGAATAATACTAAACACAGCCAGGAAAAAAGCAGAATAACGGCTTTTTTCCCGGGGATGGGTAGTCAGGGTGATATCTCCATAACCAAGGCCGGCAATAACAGGAACCATCATGTAAAGCAGGTTGTCGTTGTCGGCAGGCAGATTGGACTTGATCAAGGGCCACCATTCCGGCATTTTAATCACATCAGAAAAAATATTTGTTTCAGGAACTATTACAGCCACCATAGCAACTATAGGCAAGGGCCAAAATTTTTGTAGATTAAAGCCCCCTACCAGCCTGCCGTCTTTACTTTTGGCATAAATGGGCACCGCGCCCAAATGCCCGCTTAACAATATGAGCAATGCTTCCACTAAATGAAGAACTGCTACTAAAGCCATAACCTGGGGAATGCTGATATTGGGATAACCAAAAAAATAGTTTACTATGGAGGCCATGCCCCCTGCATATGCAAAACACATAAACCTCTGATCAATAAGCATAAAAAGAATAGCCAACACCCACAGATACTGAATCCCTACCTCTAAGACGGAAACCCCTACAAAAACCAGGACAAAACTCCCAATCACTCCGCCAAGAATTCCAAAAGCAGTGGCAATAATGGTAGGGCGGAGTACACTTTCTTCCGGCACATTAAAAAACTCACTCTTCATTTTAGCCATTCGCCTAAACTGAAACCAAATAATAAACACAACAAGCCAAAAAATAGGCTGGCCAAAAAGGGATATAAGATTATAAAAAATCATAGGGATAAGCTTTAAAAAAACCAATAAAGAGCTCCCCCTTCTGGATTGGCTGGTGGCTATAGAAGAAATAATTGAGAATGGAGAGTTGAGAATTACATTCCAACTTTCCCAACTGAAAATCGATGTCACGATGGCACGGTGACACAATGTCACGTTTTTGTATTCTAACCTCAACCTTTAACCTAGCGCAGCGAAACCTTAACCTTAATAACTGTAGCTACAGATTTTGAAGCTCTTTAAATTAGATTTGCTCTTCCAGCACTTGGATGGCCTTTAACAATTGGGTATCCTGAAATTCTTCCTCACGGCCGGGAATATATTCCGGTAATTGAACAACTATATCAGGCTCAATGCCCTTACCGTGAATATCATTTTTATTAGGCGTCAAATATTTGGCAGTGGTAAGTTTTAAACCCGCGCCTTCATTCAAGAAATAGATGGATTGAACAATGCCCTTCCCAAAAGTGGTGGTGCCTACCAGTTTGCCTACACCGGTGTCCTTGATGGCCCCGGCTAAAATTTCCGAAGCACTGGCGCTGCCTTCATTTATTAATACCACCATAGGTACTTTAATATTGTTTCCGGGAGCAGTTAAAGTTTGGGTTTTATTATCATTGGAAACAATATGGACAACAGGGCCTTCCGGAATTAGCTGCCCGGCAACATTCACAACGGTTTGAAGGTCACCGCCGGGGTTGTAACGCAAATCGATAATCAATGCCTTAAAGCCTCTATCCCATAGTTTTTTCAGTTCCTCCGCAAAGTCTTCGTCGGTATTGGTTGTAAACATCGAAATCTTAATATAAGCTATATCGGGATTTTCCTCCAATAAATCTCCCTCAACGGTGGGAACATTAATAATTTCTCTGATAATATTAAAGTCCAAATATTCATTCTGCCCGGGCCTGTAAACAGTCAATTTGACTTCCGTGCCCGGCTCACCTTTCATTATGGCTACGGCCTGATCAACATCCATGTTTTCCGTTGGTTTATCGTTTATCTTTACAATTATATCTCCCGATTTTATTCCGGCTTTAGCGCCGGGAGTTCCCTCTATTGGAGCAACCACCGTAATTTTATTGTCCCGGAGGCCGACATAGATGCCGATACCGCCAAATTCCCCTTGAATATGAGACTGCAACTGCTTAAATTCCTGGGGATCCAGGTAGACCGAATAGCTGTCTCCCAGTGAATTGACCATTCCTTCAATAGCCCCTTCAATCAGGTCATCTATTGAAACAGGCCATAAAAAATTAGCTTTAATCAAGGCACCTACCTGAATAAGCTGACCAATGTTTTTAAAATTGGTGATAAATAAAAATCCAACTAAAGAGGTTACTGTGAAGCTAATCAATATTAAAACCGTAACAATAAATTGCCAAATTCTTTTTTTTCCATTATCCAACCCTGCCACCTACCCATCCTTTTTAGAAATCAAGTCAGAAAAGAGAAAAACAGGAACCCTAACCATCTTCTATTGTTAGCAAAATAATTAATTTAATAATATATATACTAACCCATTGTCCGGTCTAATACAACCAATTGATGGGAATAAAAAAAGGCCCCACGGCCTTTTTTAATCCTGGCAAAGTTTCATCAGCGTTGAACTAAAAGCTGTTAGTCAGAACTTTGGCCCTGTAGCTACTTTAGCTTTTATGGTCCCATAGGTTTATACCTTTAAATACTTGCGGACCGCAATTACGCTACCCATTGCTCCAATAACGGTTCCTCCCAGAATTAACAGTCCTACGATACGGAACAACAGGTCATAATCGGCAACCACCGGGATAAAAGGTATGGTTTTCAGACAATAGTTAATAGCCGCACCATAACCAAAATATATTACTATACCGGCGGCTACAGCCCCTAAGAAACCAATCAGCATGCCTTCCAAAAAAAAGGGGAAACGAATAAACCAGTTGGTAGCACCAACGTATTTCATAATGCCGATTTCTTTTTTCCGGGCAAATACCGTCAAGCGAATAGTTGTTGTAATTAAGAACAAACCGGCAATCAACATACCCAGTATTACCGCCAGTCCTACGTTTTTTACCATAACGGTAAAAGATACCAGTTTATCAACCCATTCTTTTCCATAACTTATACTTTCCACTTCAGGAAACTTTTCTAATTCTTTGGCCAAGGCGGTTACCTTGTCGGAGCTTTGGGCTTTAATTCTGTAGGAATCAGGCAAAGGGTTATTCCCTCCTAATGCTCCTAATAAATCAGTATCCTGGCCAAATCTATTTTGCATATTTGCCAGAGCTTTTTCTTTAGGAATAAATTCCAGAGAATCAAAGCCGGGAAGCTTTTCAATATCTTTCTGCAAAGCCAAGGCATCTTTACGGTCAACATCCAAGTGTAAAAAAACACTTATTTCAACCTGGGATTCCATTTCCGAAACCAAGTTTTGGCTGTTGACAACCAACAGCAGAGTACTTCCTAAAACAAATAAAGAAATGGCAATAGTAAACACCGAGGCAAAAGCCATGCTTTTATGACGCCGTATAGAACGAAATGCATCCCGGAGGGTATAGCGAAAACTACTGAAGGCCATAATCGTACCCTCCTTTTACATCGTCCCTAACGATTCTTCCTTTATTTAAAACAATAACCCTTTTACGCATACGATCAACAATTTCACTGTCATGGGTTGCCATGATTATGGTTGTTCCCCGTTTGTTTATCTCGTTAATTATTTTCATGATTTCCAATGAATTTTCGGGGTCCAAATTCCCTGTAGGCTCATCGGCAATAAGAATACTGGGGTTATTTACAATGGCCCTGGCAATTGCAACCCGCTGCTGTTCACCGCCGGAAAGTTCATCGGGGAAACAAGCATATTTGTCGCCAATGCCTACCATATTCAAAACATTAGGAACTTTTCTTTTTACTTCACTGACAGGAGTCCCTACGGCTTCCAAAGCAAAGGCCACATTTTCATACACAGTTCTGTCCTGTAATAAGCGAAAGTCTTGGAAAATGAAACCAATTTTCCTCCTGAGCAAAGGAATTTCCTTGGATTTCATGCGAATAATGCTTTTGCCTTCTATCATTATCTGACCTTTGGTGGGTAACCCTTCCCGAATTAATAGGCGGGTAAAAGTTGATTTGCCGGCACCGCTAGGCCCTACTAAAAATACAAACTCCCCTCTTTCTATGGAAACACTGACATTATCTAAGGCTAATGTACCGTTATCGTATTTTTTTGTAACATTAAAAAACTGTATCAATTACTTCACCTCAAATTTAGTACTGGTAATCAAGAGCTAGTAAGTGTGTAAGTATATGAAGCGATGGGTTTATATTGATATACCCTTGGTTAGTACTTAAGTTTGTTTAAAATTACTTTTTTAAAGTTTTCGACAGTAAAAAATAATTTCCTCCCTATTTAGAGGATTTCGTCTCATCCATTTAATTCTTGCAGGTACAATATCAAGAAAACAATACTTAAAAATAATTATATTTATATTTTTTATAATATTTTAGCATTTTGTAAATTATCTTGTATTTTTAAAAATATCTGGTTTATATAACTTTTTTATATGATATTATATTATAAAGGCATGAGTACAAGCCAAGGGGGTAGTGAAAATGATTACCAAGGAATTGGCTAAAACCATTTTTCAAAAAGTTCATACTTTAATCCCTTTTCCTATTATCATTTGCGGTGAAGGCGGAGAAATTTATGAAGCCAGTGTTTCCGGACGAGTGGGTAAAATACACAACATTTCCAGAAAGATGTTGAACCGTGAAATAGATGAACTGATAATCTCTGCGGAAATGGCTGAAGAATACCAAAAAAAAGGACAAGATATACGCTTCGGTGTACATATGCCAATTGTTTATAATGACGAGAGAATCGGCACAATAGGAATTACCGGAGACCCCTCCTTAACCAAACCCTATGCCGATATGGTTAAGCTTATGGTGGAATTGGTATATGGCGAGTTAAAGGTAAAGGAAAATATAATAAATACCAGTACCAACATTAGCGACAACATTACAGATTTAGCGGCTACCTCCCAAGAGCTTTATGCCGCGGCAGAGTCCATTTCTGAGATAAATGCCAAAAGTAAAGATATCTTTAACGAAGCCAACCTTATTTTGAGCAATATAAGAAACAATCTGAGTTTGATTGAGAAAATCGCCAAACAGACCAACTTAATCGCTCTCAATGCCAGCATAGAAGCAGCCAGAGCCGGCGAACACGGCCGAAGCTTTGCCGTTGTGGCTAACGAAATTAAAAAATTGGCCCAGGAGACTTCTTCCTATTCCCATAACATTACCGACCTGAGCAATCTATTTAGTCAGAGGTTTTTGGATCTAATCAATATTATCGAAAATAATAATGAGACCTCTGATGAACAAAAAGATGCTTTAAAAGTTTTAACTGAAAAAATTGAAAATATTAAGGTAGCCATCGAAGAATTGATTAAATAAAATAAAAACAGGGGCCCCAGGCCCCCTTATTTTTTTATGAAATTACTTTGTTTTCCTGGCCATAGCCTTACAGGCGGCATCGACAATATCCTTAGCTGTCAAACCGTATTTCTCCATGAGCTCCTGGGGCTTGCCCGACCGGCCGAACACATCTTTCACACCTATTCTTTCCATGGGAACAGGACAATTTTCAACTAAAACCTCTGCCACAGCGCTGCCTAATCCCCCGTAAATATTATGCTCTTCACAGGTAACTACAGCCTTGGTTTTTTGTGCTACCTTGGTAATAGTTTCCGCATCGATGGGCTTAATAGTACTAATGTTCACCACAGCGGCGCTAAATCCCTGATTTTGTAACAGCTCCGCCGCTTTTAGGGCCTCGCTGACCATTATCCCGGTAGCCATTAAGGCCACATCGGAGCCTTCTTTGATGACAGCTGCTTTACCAATGGCAAATATATAATCTTCGTCGAAAATGATAGGTACTTTAGGCCTGCCCAGTCTTATATAAACCGGTCCCACATATTGGGCAGCGGCAAATATGGCTTTTTTTGTTTCAACTCCATCAGCGGGTACGATAACAGTCATGCCCGGCACCGCCCGCATCAACGCTATATCTTCCAGCATTTGGTGGGAACCGCCGTCTTCGCCAACGGTGATACCGGCATGGGAAGCGGCAATTTTGACATTTAAGTGGGAATAGCTTACAGAATTTCTAATCTGGTCGTAGGCCCTGCCGGTGGCAAAGACAGCAAAGGAACTGGCAAAGGGGATTTTGCCCGAAGTTGCAAAACCTGCAGCACAGCCTATCAAATTTTGTTCAGCTATTCCGATGTTAAAAAACCTCTCCGGAAACTCTTTTTGAAAGCCGTCGGTTTTAGTTGATTTGGATAAATCGGCATCTAAAACTACCACATCTTTATTTATCCTACCTAATTCCACCAATGCCTTCCCATAGGCATCCCGGGTTGCCATACTTTCCATATATTAAAACCTCCGTTTCTTTTATCTTAAGGGTCTATCTTGCGGGTCAGATAATTTGTCTACAAGCCTATCTTTTGCGTCTGACAATTGCCAGGATGTCTAACTCATGGGTTAGAAAGTTCTAAAAGGCAATCTTTTGCGTCTGATAAAATTTAATTATACACATATACAAATCGTTCTATTTTAAAGGTCAAAATGTTAACCAATTAATATTGTCAGACCAAAAATATAACCATTGAGGAGATGTCAGACGCAATATCTCAACTCTTGAGTACTATCAGACCCAATAAATTTACCCGTAAGTAATTAGGATAATTCAGCCAAGGCCTTTTCCACCTGTTCCTTGTTGGGCGCGGAACCATGCCACCCCGCTTCATTCTCCATAAAGGAAACACCTTTTCCTTTTATGGTCTTGGCGATTATCATTGTCGGTTTGCCTTTAACTTCCTTGGCTTTGTTAATGGCTTTTTCAATAGCATCAAAATCGTGACCGTCTATCTCCAAGACTTCCCAACCAAAAGCCCGCCATTTATCAGGCAACGGTTCGGGAGATAATACCTCAGAAACAGGCCCGTCTA
Source organism: Clostridia bacterium (assembly GCA_012720075.1). Lineage (GTDB taxonomy): Bacteria > Bacillota > Peptococcia > Peptococcales > BICA1-8 > JAAXZE01. The sequence goes on along the minus strand of JAAXZE010000007.1, from coordinate 5,676 downwards.
TTTGTAACCCGTTATAATCCAAGATGGCTATCATATTATCTAATTTATAATGAGCAGCCGCCATAGCAGCTTCCCAAACTTGTCCTTCCTGTATTTCCCCGTCGCCTAACAAAACGAAAATGAAATTGTCCTTTTTATCCATCCTGGCAGCCAAAGCCATCCCTACTGCAGTAGAAAAGCCTGTCCCTAAAGAACCGGTGGTCATTTCCACACCTTTTACCCTTTTCATATCGGGATGCCCCTGTAGATAGGAGTCAATTTTCCGTAATGTTACCAAATCTTCGACGGGGAAAAATCCCCTTTCGGCCAAAGCGGCATAAAGTACCGGCGCTGCATGTCCTTTGGATAAAACAAACCGATCCCTTTCAGGCCAATCGGGGTTGTTGGGATCAATTTTCAGTTCCTTAAAATATAAATAAGTAATGATATCTGCTGCTGAGAGGGAGCCCCCGGGATGTCCGGAGCCGGCAGCCCCTGTCATTTCTATAATATGCCTGCTAATTGTCTTTGCTTTATCCTTCAAAAAAGCCAAAGTTTTTTCATCCATTTTCCTACCCCCGTTTACTGAGTGGATATTATTTTCCCTGTAAGCTTATAATCAATATTCAGCCCAACTTCATTTTTCTTTAGTTTACACTTTCCCGGTAATAATTATTTTATCCTGCATTATCTTAACAGTTGTTACTTGAAAAGTGAAGGGAGTTTTTTCCAATGACAGAGGAATTTTCACTTTTTGTAATAATTCTTTTCTAAAACTCTCAGGAATGGAGGATTGGGCTATGTCTATTTTTTCCGGAACAAAATATATTTCCGCTCCTCGTCCTGGTTTCAATTGTCCGTGAACCGAAGTTGCAAATTCATATCCCAATAAATTTATTCGAAGATTAATGGAAATACCTTTTTCATTGAGTTTGACGGTAAACCCCCGGTAGTAATGACTTAGGGCATCATTCAAATTATTTTCATCAATAACCATCTTAATATTGCCTTGCTCAATTTTCTCAATTACCAGCCGTTTTTTCGAATAAAGCTGCCCCCAATTAATTTTTACGTTCTTAAAATGGCCTTCAAAATTATTTATCTTCCAGTTATTATGGGTCCAATCATCTATGGTTATTTTAAAACTTTCTATATTTCCCTTTAAGCCTCCTTTAAACCAGTTTATTTTTAATTGAGCCTGAACGCTGGACGTACCCCTGTATCCTTGCAAAATAGCCTTCTCAACCTCTTTATTAATGCTTTTTTCGAGGTAATATGATACCAAACCAATAATAACCAGGGAGAAAATCAAAGCAAAAATGAGAAATTTCGACATTATTTTCATATAAATCGTCCTCTAACTCCTTAATTTCTAAATTTTAGAATTAACAACCCTTGCCAAAATCATTTTTTTTAGGCTACATTTAATGCATATTTTTGGTGGATTTTGGTTATGACTATAATGAATAGTAATAATTTGGGGAACATTTCTATTTGCTCCAATATTAGGAGGTATTGAGGATGTGTAAAAAAAGACGCAAGGCCTTGGCAGTGGGGGTATCGCTGCTTTTGGCGGTTACTTCCATCGGGTGTTCGAGCCAAGGTGTTGCCGATGACAGCTTACACTTACCCAAACACGAGCCGACACCCAAAAAGCAGCCACCAAAACTTTTGTCCGATGAAGAATTTGTGACCTTGGTAAAAAGATTAAACCCCGAATTAGATGATGAAACTTTTGAGTTGATTGCTGCTGCCATTGAAAAATATAGCGCCTTGTACAACGTACCGGAAAATCTGATTATTTCGGTTATTGCCGCTGAAAGCCAATTTAAACCCTTATGCAAAGGTACCCTTGATGATACAGGTCTTATGCAAATTCGCTATAAATATGCCCCCTACTGGGCCAAGCTTATGGGCATAAATCCTCCCCAAAACAGGGAAGAACTATTTAATATCGATACCAATATTCAAATGGGAACCTATATTCTTAAACGTTTGCTCAACCGTTACGACGGCCATTTAGAAAAAGTCCTTGTCGCTTATAATGCCGGCGAAACTTATGTGGATAATAAACTGCGCCAGGATTTATCCTTGCCCCAAAAATACGTGAAAAAAGTCAGCCGATATCATGTGGAACTGTGTAACATACCATTAACGGCTTACTGATTTTGCTCTTCAGTTATTCCCCATGTCGGCGCTACAGTTTTAAAAAAAGTTTAGGTTTTGCTTTGCTAGGTTAAAGATTGAGGCTGAAGTTATAGTTAAGGTTAACATTAACATGACGCCAACCATTCCAATTTTTCATAAATTTTCGATGTCACGGCGTCAAGGTGACACGATGACACTAAATATTAATCACTGACCATTGGACACATGACCAATATTATAAAAAAAGCAGGATCTCTCATTGTTGAGAGGCCTGCATTTTTAAATATCCGGTAATAAAATCATCTAAATCTCCGTCCATAACGGCATGGACATTGCCCTTTTCCACTCCGGTACGATGGTCTTTAACCAAACTGTAGGGATGGAATACATAGGAACGAATCTGGCTGCCCCAGCCTATTTCCTGCTGTTCTCCTTTAAGTTGGGCCAATTCTTTTTCCTTTTCCTTCATTTGTAATTCCAGCAGTTTGGAACGCAAAATTTTCATTGCCGTAGCCCGATTGCTTATCTGGGACCGTTCGTTTTGACATTGAACAACGATTCCTGTGGGAATATGGGTAATCCGAACCGCCGAACTGGTCTTATTGACATGCTGTCCGCCGGCACCACTGGAACGATAGGTGTCAACTTTTAAATCCTTGGGGTCAATTTCAATAGTTGTTTCGTCATTGACTTCCGGCATAACTTCCACAGCCGAAAAAGACGTATGTCTCCTACCTGAAGCATCAAAGGACGAAATCCTAACTAATCGATGAACCCCTTATTCGGCTTTCAGATAACCGTAAGCATTTTCTCCTTCAATAGAGATGGTTACGCTTTTTATACCGGCTTCATCACCCGGAAGATAGTCCAAAACTTCCACCCGATAGCCTTTACTTTCAGCCCACCGGGTATACATCCGATATAGCATCTCCGTCCAATCCTGGGACTCTGTACCTCCGGCTCCGGGATGTAAAGTTAAAATGGCATTGTTTCGATCATATTTACCATTAAGGAGAGTCTCTAACTCCATTTTTTCCAAAAGATTGTTTAATTCCTCAAGTTCCTCAGTAATTTCAGAGGCAACTACCTCCTCCCCTTCTTCCCTTCCTAATTGGTAAAGAACTTCTATATCCTCCAGCTTTCGCTCCAACCTGTTGATTTGTTCCACCTTATCCTTTAATTTTGTAAGCTCCTGCATAGTTTTTTGGGCCTTTTCAGGGTCATCCCAAAAATCAGGAAGACCCACTTTATGCTCCAATTCTTCAATCTGCCTTAATTTACTAGGCAGGTCAAAGTGAATCCCTCAAATCTTTAACACGCTTGGCAGCTATTTCCAATTCCCGATTAATTTCAAAATCCATGTCAATCACCTCAATTATCTTATAGTAACCTAGTAACCAGTGTTTAGGTTGCATCTCATGCATGTGAAACAGTCTTGACGCACTTGCACCTGAGCTAGCTTAAAGGATGCATCATGCTTTTTGCTTGAAAGCAGATGCATCTTCAAAGCTTAACTTTCATCGGATGCATCAATAAAACTTTCGATGTCACGATGGCACTGTGACACTATGTCACGTTAATGTTATGCTTCTTTTCCACAACACTTCTTGTACTTTTTGCCGCTGCCACAGGGACAGGGGTCATTGCGGCCTATTTTTTCAGACCTAATCGGCGTCTTTGCTTTCTCTTCAGCATATTTATTTTCTACCATATCGGTTCTTTCTTCGGGTCTTTCCACTACATTGACCCGATAAATATAGCGAACGGTTTCATTCTGGATTTCTTCGATCATCTGATTGAACATATCATATGCTTCAAACTTATATTCCGTTAAAGGATCCCTTTGGCCATAAGCCCTTAAATAAATCCCTTGTCTCAGCTGATCCATGGCATCCAGGTGATCCATCCATTTGGCATCCACCACTTTCAAAAGTACCAGCCGTTCCAACTCCCGCAAAGTATCCTCGCCTAATTGTTGTTCCCGGGCTTCATAGGCTTTAAAGGCTTCCTCTTTGAGGAATTCCCTGATTTCCTCGGCCTCCATAGCGGCCAACTTTTCTACGGTTAAATTATGATTGGGCAAGAAGCTTTGCCGGGCAGCATGTAAAAGTCCTGCCAGATCCCATTCTTCTGGATAGGGGATTTCGCCGGCAAAGTTGTCGATGGTCCTCTTGACAACCTTTTCAATCATATCCAAAATACTTTCTTTTAGATTTTCACCCATCAAAACTTTACGGCGCTGACCATATATAACTTCCCGCTGTTGATTCATAACATCATCGTATTCCAAAACATGTTTTCTGATATCGAAATTACGGGCTTCTACCTTTTTCTGCGCATTTTCAATTCCTTTTGTTATAATACTGTTTTCAATGGGCACGGAATCATCCATACCCAATTTATCCATAAGCCCCATAATATTTTCCGAGCCAAAAAGACGCATTAAGTCATCTTCCAGTGAGATGTAAAACTGGGTGACTCCCGGATCTCCCTGCCGGCCGCTTCTACCCCGGAGCTGGTTATCGATCCGCCGGGCTTCATGGCGCTCCGTACCAATAATAGCCAAACCGCCCAGCTCTTTAACCCCCGGTCCCAGGACAATATCTGTACCCCGGCCGGCCATGTTAGTCGCTATTGTTACCATGCCCTTTTGTCCTGCTTGGGCTACTATTTCGGCCTCCTGCTCATGGTACTTGGCATTCAATACTTGATGGGGAATACCCTTTCTCTTCAAAAGGCCGCTCAGAAGCTCTGATTTTTCAATAGAAACGGTACCTACCAGTACCGGCTGTCCTCGTTTATATAGTCTTTCTATTTCATTGACAACAGCATTAAATTTTCCCATTTCCGTTCGATAAACCACATCAGGTTTGTCCTCCCGGATCATAGGCTTATTGGTGGGAATAACAACAACATCCATCCCGTAAATTTTTATAAATTCTTCTTCTTCTGTTTTAGCGGTACCGGTCATCCCGCTGATTTTTTTATACATTCTAAAATAATTCTGGAAAGTAATGGGGGCTAACGTTTGGGTTTCCCGTTCAATTTTTACCCCTTCCTTAGCCTCAATAGCCTGATGGAGCCCGTCGCTATAACGCCGGCCAAACATCAGACGCCCGGTAAATTCATCTACGATAATAACTTGGCCGTCTGTAACTACATAATCCCGGTCCCTTTTCATTAAATGATGGGCTTTCAAAGCCTGGTTTACATGGTGGCTGATTTCCAGGTTTTTCTCATCGGCCAGGTTTTCAATCCCTAACATTTTTTCCACCCTGCGGATACCTGCGTCCGTTAAAGTTACTAAGTTCTGTTTTTCATCAATGGTAAAATCCTCTTCGTTTTTTAACCGGGGAATAATTTTAGCCACCATTTGATATAACTCGGTAGGTTTATCGGCGGGGCCTGAAATAATCAACGGCGTCCTTGCCTCATCAATAAGAATGCTGTCCACTTCATCGATGATGGCATACTCCAATTCTCGTTGGACCATGTTTTCTTTATACATCACCATGTTGTCCCTTAAATAGTCAAACCCAAATTCATTAT
>JAAXZE010000081.1 GCA_012720075.1 Clostridia bacterium | reverse complement strand
TAATTATAACATTGGCACTCTACTTTTTAATCTTTGTTTTTTCTCCTTCTTATTTTTGTATTTCCAATTAAAATTTACTAATTTCCATAATATTTTTAAATATAACAAAATGAATATTCCCATGAAAACCCATAAAGTAGGGTTTAGGAAATCAGTTACCGATTTTTTTGCCATTTTTTCTCCGGCTCCCGCCGGAATGAAGTTATCTCCGGCAGGCATAAACAAAAAATCTTTATTGTTATCAATAACGACTAAAAAAGAAAATATTAAGAAAACTTGAAAAAGCAAAGTCATAACAAATAACAACTTTCTCAATTTAATTCACCCGTTTAAAAGCATGGGAACAACCCAATATCAATTTTCCTATTTCAAGGTTATTCACCTTGAATTTTTTTATTACACAAACCCTTGGTATTAATTTACAGTAATAAATTTCTATTATTAGGAAACTATTAAAACAGCACTGTTAAATGTGCCACAAACATTAAATGGTATATTTAATATTAACCAACAGGAGGTATAAAAATGCACAACTATCAACAAAGATCTATTAGTCCGACTCAAATGGTATCAGCTCAAAACGCACCCAACGCTTCCATAGCCACCATGGGTCCGGACACCTTCCAAAACAGTCCCTATAACCAGGGAGGCTTCACCATGGGTAATCCCGGTTCCCAGCTTAATCAACAGCAGCAGGAACAAAATTACCTGCAAAATGTACGGCAACAGTTAAATAGTCAGCAACAATTCACTCAGCAACCCAATTATTCCATGTTTAGCCAACGACCTATTCAGCAAATCCAAACTCAACAAAATCAACCCTTTCAGACTCAAATGGGTTCACTAGCCACAATGGGTCCTTCTACTTATCAGAACTTCCAGGCATTTCAACAACAACAACACAGATCCACTTTTGCCGCCCAACCGCAAATGAATTATCAACAAACCGCTCCCAACGCATCAATTGCCACCATGGGACCGGAAACCTTCCAAAACAGTCCTTATAACCAAGGCGGTTTTAACATGGGTAATCCCTCGGCTCAACTTAATCAACAGCAACAGGAGCAAAATTACCTGCAAAATGTGCGGCAGCAATTAATTAACCAATATAGTCAGCAACAATTCACTCAGCAACCCAATTATTCCATGTTTAGTCAACGGCCTGTACAGCAAATCCAGGCTCAACAAAATCAACCCTTTCAGAATCAAATGGGTTCACTAGCCACAATGGATCCTTCTACTGATCAGAACTTCCAGGCATTTCAACAACAACAACAACACAGATCCACTTTTGCCGCTCAACCGCAAATGAATTATCAACAAACCGCTCCCAACGCATCAATTGCCACCATGGGACCGGAAACCTTCCAAAACAGTCCTTATAACCAAGGCGGTTTTAACATGGGTAATCCCTCTGCTCAACTTAATCAACAGCAACAGGAGCAAAATTACCTGCAAAACGTGCGGCAGCAATTAATTAACCAACCTAATCAATTTGATAGAATTCAATGACACAAAAATCGGGCTTCGGCCCGATTTTTGTGGTTTTAAGAGGGAATACCACAAAAAGTAAGAAGGAAAAATTCCCCTAGTGTCGAAAAACTATAAAAGTAAAACCTTTGTGTGGAGAGTGTTATAGGTTATGACAAAATACGGCAAATTGCTGATCAGTAGTTTTTTAATAGGCTTGCTTTTTTTGAGTTCTATTCTGCCGGTCATAGGTTCAGAATTGGATGATATTTACGAAGAGCAGAAAAAAATTGAGCAAAAAATACAAGAAACTGAAAAAAATATTAAAAAAACCGAACAACAAAGGAAGAATATCTTGGCTGAACTGCAAGCCATCAATGCCAGTATTGAAAAAACCTATCAGGAAATTGAAGAACTGGAAAATAAACTTACCGTTGCTCAAAATTACATAGATAAAACCCAAATGGAAATAGATGTTAAAGAAAATGAAGTGGCGGAAAGAACCAAAGTATTTGAAAATCGCCTAAGACAAATTTATAAACAGGGGGAAGTAAATATCCTGGAAGTCCTTTTTCAGGCTACCAGCATTAGTGATTTTCTAACAAGATTTGAATTCTTAAAAAGAATAGCTGAAAATGATACCCAATTACTGGCCGTACTTGAGTCTGAAAGAGAGGCTTTGGAAAATAAAAAGAAAGACCTGGAAAACCAAAAAGCGAACCTCCTGGCTTTAAAATCTTCTAAAGAAACCAAAAATCAACAACTGCAGATCGCCAGTTCCAGACAAAAAAACCTGGCAAAGGAACTGGAACAACAAAAAGAAGCCTATGAAAAAATGCTGGAAGATTTTAAAGAGCAATCGGAAATAATCGCTGCTACCATAAGAAGGATGCAATCCACAGGAGGACAAAGTCCCAGTTGGGTTCAATGGCCAACACCGGGGCAATATAGAGTTACCTCACCCTACGGGTCGCGGATTCACCCTATAACTAAGAAGCAAAGTTTTCATACCGGTGTTGATATTGCCGCTCCCTATGGGTCCAATATAGTTGCTGCAGCCAATGGCAAAGTGCTTTTTGCCGGCTGGCAGGGAGCATACGGCAATACAATAATTATAGACCACGGTGGCGGATTTGCCACTATGTATGCCCATCAATCCCAATTCTTAGTGAAAGCGGGAGATACGGTAAAAATGAACCAGCCTATAGGCAAAATAGGTACTTCCGGCTGGAGTACCGGTCCCCATCTCCACTTTGAAGTAAGAATTAACGGAGACCATGTCAATCCCACCAAATATTTGCGAAAATAAGAGTAAGCATTAAACCCGGCATTATGCCGGGTTCTTTTCTTCAAAATTCGGTTTAATTTTCAATGCCGGTTCTGGCCTGTACTCCTTTAGAATAATAATGTTTGACTTCCCTCATTTCCGTTACCAGATCGGCTTTTTCTATTATCTCCTGGGGACAGTTCCTGCCCGTCAGTACCAATTCCACTTCCGGTTTCTTTTTTTCGATTAATTCCAATACATCTTGAAGAGCCACCAGTTCATAAAACAAGGCAACATTGATTTCATCTAAAATGACCAAATCATAATCCCCTTTGGTCACCCCGTCTAAGGCCATCTTTATCCCTTTTTTCATTAATTCTACATACTCCCGGGGCGGTTTACCCTTCTCAAAAATTACACACTTGTCCTGCCATTGAGCCAAATCAGCCGAATTAAGGTCTTCTTTTCTGGCAACGAAAAAGGGCTTGCCTAAGGTTTCCAGCTTTAATAGCGGTGAAATATTGGGAAGAATTTTGTGTTCACTATAGGATTTGGCTTTCATAAATTGCAGAAATAAAACCCTTTTGCCGGCACCTAAAGCCCTAATGGCCAAACCAATGGCTGCAGTAGTTTTGCCTTTTCCGTTACC
>JAAXZE010000080.1 GCA_012720075.1 Clostridia bacterium | reverse complement strand
GTGCTATAGCGGAGACTGGGATTCATAAATATTTTTTTTACTTTTTTGCCGGCGTCTTCCGGTACCGTTACGTTAATACTTGTGCTGAGCCCGTCTTTAGAGGCGGTAAAGGTTACCGTCCCCGGTTTGCCGGTAAAGGTTATTTGCCCGCTGTTGTCAATATTGGCCACATCCAGATTGCTGGAGGTCCACACCAGTCCATGAACCAACTGGCTTTGTCCGCTGTTGTCTTTGCCGGTAACCGAAAGCTTGGGAGGATTAGTAAAGAAATAGGGTGTAAAGTTTAAACTTTCATTAATTGAAAGTTCCTCCATTTTATAGGGTACAAAGGTTGAAACAGAAGCCGAATAGCTGCGATAGTAGACGGTAATGGTAACATTACCCGGTCTTCCGGTAAAAGTTACTCTTCCGTCATCGGTGACCTCGGCAACTCCGGGGTTAGAGCTGGACCAAGTAACCAGATCATTGGACAGAGTCTTTTTAGTATTGTCTTCGTATAGCCTATAGGCTTTCAGAGTAGTAGTCTTCTTTTTGGGATCCAGTTCTCCATCGATTTTTACGGTAAAAGCTTTGGTTTCTTCCGGTTCTTCGTATTTTTCTATATCTTTTTCCGTTACAATAACTTCAATTTCATCCCGGACTTCCTCTTTGTTTCGGGGATTAATATAGATGACCCCAATCCTGACAATGCCTTCATTTCCCCGGAAGGTAACCAGCCCGGTGGAATCGACCTTTGCCACCCTCTCATTGGTGGAATACCAGGTTACATGTTCTTTTATGTCCTTTAGTTCGCCGTTGTTATAGCGGCCCTGGACTTTTAACTGGACTGGTTTGGTACTGTATTTTATATTTCGAGTAGTAATCCTTAATTCCGTAATTTCTACAACTTCGGTTCCTACTTTTGCCTCCAATCCCCCATAGGTAAAGGTTATGGTTACATTGCCCGTTCCTTTCCCAAATTCCACTTTGCCCCGGTATACGGTGGCTATATTTTCGTTAGAGGATTTCCAAGTACCGGAATAAGTAACGTCTTTTACGGTACCGTCGCTATACAGGGCACTGGCTGTCAAATAAACGGGGGTAGGACTGTAAGACAAAGTTTCATTAATATAAACGGCCACCAGATGGGGTTCGGCGGCTTGTCCCAGAGGCGGGAAAACCAAACATTGTAACAAAATTAATATTGTGGAAAGAGTTGCAATTAGCTTTTTCGACATAATCTACCTCCGATTTCCATTATTGAGTAAATTATAACATATTTAGTTTAATAATGGATGAGTAGGTGTAAAAGCGGATGAATCTTATTATGAGCAAAAAACCATATATATTTGGTACAAAAGAAACATTGCCGCTCCACCCCAGATAATATGTCCCAATGCTTTATAATATTTTTCTTTTTGTTTCTTAGGTGCACTTTTAGAAGCCAGGCATTGTTCATAATCCTTCCGGGCTTTGGAACGAACATATTCCTCTCTATAAACCATCTCTAATAAATCTTTTTCAAGTGTTTTTTTCATTTATTAAACCCCTTTCCATTCTCAATTCTCCATTGTCCATTCTCAACTATTTTCATCCTATGGTAATATATATGCAAGGTTTTAATCATTATCGAAGGAGGTTTTTTAATGGCTAGAAAAATCCTGATCATAGGGGGAGTGGCCGCCGGAGCCAGTGCTGCTGCTAAGGCCCGCAGGGATGATGAAAAAGCGGAAATTACTATTTATGAAAAAGGACCCTATATTTCTTTTGCCAACTGTGGCTTGCCCTATTATCTTGGAAGGGATATAAAAAAACGGGATGACTTGTTTTTAATGACTCCGGAGTTTTTTTATCAGCGATATAGAGTAAATGTCAAAGTAAATCATGAGGTGGTGGAAATAAACAAAGAAGAAAAATCCATAGCGGTCAAAAACTTGGTAACCGGTGAGGCCTTTAAAGATTACTATGATAAATTGGTTATCACAACCGGGGGCACACCGATAAAACCGTCAATTGCCGGTATAAATTTAGAAAACATTTTTACCCTTTTTACCATTAATGATGTTGATGCCATTGAAAAGGCCCTTAATGAGGAAAATATTGAGAAGGTTGCCGTTGTAGGCGGGGGATATATCGGTTTAGAGGCTACCGAAGCCTTTTTAAAAAGGGGTAAAAAGGTTACCCTCATCGAAAAGATGAATCAATTGCTGCCCTACCTGGATGAGGAAATGGCCCAGCCTTTGGCAAAACACCTGGAAAATTTAGGGGTCCGGGTTATTTTAGGAAACGGGGTCAAAGAATTCAGGGGGGAAACAAAAGTCCGGGAAGTGGTTCTGGAAAATGATGATGTAGTTGAAGCCCAGTTGGTCATTGTGGCTATCGGTGCCCGACCACAGCTGGAACTGATAAAAAAGGCCGGTTTGGAAATTGGAGGAGCAGGGGGAGTTGTGGTTGATGCCACTTTGCGAACCAGTGACCCTCATATTTATGCCGGAGGAGATATTATTGAGACTGTTCATCTGGTGACAGGGAAAAAAGTACGGATTCCTTTGGCCGGTCCTGCCAATAAACAAGGAAGGGTAATAGGCGCCAATGTTGTGGGAGGCCATAAATATTTCAAAGGAGTATTAGGGACTTCCATAGTAAAAGTCGGCGATTTAACGGCTGCCAAAACGGGAATTGGCGAAAGGGAAGCCAAAGAATTGGGACTGGCCTATCTGGTATCATACACACCGGCCTTACACCATGCCGGTTATTATCCTAACGCCAGATACTTAGTTACCAAGCTCATTTTTGCCCAGCATTCAGGAAAAATATTAGGGGCGCAAATCGTCGGCTGGGAAGGGGTAGATAAAAGGATAGACGTTTTGGCTACCGCCATCCATGGTTCTATGACGGTCGAGGATTTGGAAAACCTTGATCTTGCTTATGCGCCTCCCTATTCTTCGGCCAAAGACCCCGTTATCATGGCGGGATTTGTGGCGGCCAACGTCTTACGGGGAGAAATTGACCTAGTTACTCCTGAAAGCGTTAAAAAGTCTCTGCATAGAATCATTGACGACCGTTGGCAAATTGTCGATGTCCGTACTCACAAGGAAAGGGAGAAAGAGGGATATATTCCAGGCGCTCTTTTCATTCCCGTTGATCAATTAAGGGAAAGGTATGGAGAGCTGGATCCCAATAGAAAAACTTTGCTCTACTGCAAGAGCGGTTACCGCTCCTATTTGGGTTATAAAATTCTTAAGGATTTGGGCTTTAAGGATGTATACAGCGTAAGCGGCGGATACATGGGATACAGGTATGAGGTATAAAAATAGTGGTCAGTGATTGGTGACTGATAAGTTTAGTCACGATATCACGGTGACATAATGTCACTTTTGCATTAGCCTAGCGAAGCGAAACCTTAACCTAGTCAACGGGAGTTGACGAAACCTTTAAGCTACCTTTCAACTTTTCCAACATTCCAACTTATCCAACTGATAAATTAAAAACGCCCGGCTCAGGGCGTTTTTAATTTATCAGTTTATTCGCTTTATAAACTTCATCCTTTAAAACCCAAATGGTATAGGAGACAGGAGGTATGCGGGAATTAAAAGTATTTTTACGGGGATTGAACTCTTCTCCTCCGGAGGTTGTTTTATATTTAATTCCTGCTCCTTGAAGTTTTCCCACAATAGACATGTATTTTTCAACATCCTGGGTGGTTAAAAGTTCTTCCCACTTACTGTTTAATTTTTTCCAAACATAATAGGAAATGACTAAAAGCAAGGCCAGGATAATTATAAATTTCATAGTAAACCTCCAGTTCGTATTTCTTAATTATATTATAGCCTATTCCCCGGTGTTTGTGTTATGTTTAGTCATTAAAAGGGCCGAAATTAAAGCCGTTATGGGGATGGATAATATTAGACCGATACTGCCTGATAAAGCCCTGACCAGTTCGGTAGCCAAAAAATCGAGATTAATTATTTTGATGAAGGGCTGTTGGTAAGCCATAAATAGTAAAAGTAGCGGCAGGGAAGTACCGGTATAGGCCAAAATCAAGGTATTGGACATGGTCCCCATGATATCTTTGCCGACGTTCATTCCTGATTTGAATAAACTTTTAAAAGTCATATTGGAACCGACTCTTTGTATTTCGTCCATGGCTGATGCTATAGACATGCAAACATCCATAACCGCTCCTAAAGCTCCGATAATAATCCCGGCAAATAGTAAACCCTGAAAATTGTATTGGATTTCCTGGGGAATGAACATGAGCATTTGGGCTTCTTCTTCGCTCAGCCCGCTTAAATGGCTCATGGTGCCAGCCCCAATGGCTATGACTGCCGCTGCCAGAAGCCCGCCCGCTGTGCCCAGGATTGCGGCCAGGGTTTTTTTAGTAAAACCTGAGATGATGATGAGAGTGACGGCGGTTACCAGCACCCCCATAAAAAGGGCCAATAAAACCGGGCTGTATCCTTTGAATAACAAAGGAAGCATTAATTTTCCGATTAAAAAAAGAGTAATTCCCAAAGTTATTACTGTTTTAAAGCCCTGTTTACGGCCGATAAAAATTATCAAAAATACAAAGAACCCCGTCAGCAGGTAAATATAGTTATCCCTCTGAAAATCAGCAATATAATTGTTGAAAATATCTCCGGCCAGAATTTCCAGAAGCAATAAAACTTTGTCTCCCGGTTTAACCCAGATGTCGAAAGCGGGGTTGCCCGATGTATAATTTTCTATGGTTACAATTCGATCTTTGAATTGGCCTGAGGTTATTTGAACTTTGACCTTTTGGTAATCTATTAAGATGCCTGCTCCTAAATCTCTCCCATACTCTTCTTCAACTATTTCAATAACCTTTCCCTTGGCATACTCTGTAGGGATTTCTGTTTCTTCGAGGTTTTCCGTAGCCTTTAGAGGAGCGGAGAAAGCCAAGGATAAGATTAGGAAAGCAAGTATAAAAATTTTGGCGGTTTTATTAATGATAATCTCCTCCTTTAACGTCTAAATTATCAGTTGCAAGAAAAAATAGCAAGGCCTATTGCTTTAGGCATTTTTTTTCTTTCCTTGGGTAAAATATCCGAGAGGTGAGAAAATATGAGAAAAAGATATATTTTGGGAGCATTAGCCTTATTATTTGTGGGATATTTTGCTTTCAGTTTTCTCTTTCCTTCCAGTGATATTGCCAAAAAACCTTTGGTACCCAAACAGTTTGACTTAGCCGGGGGGCCGGAAAGGGAAAATCGGGGTTTTCCCCAACGGGAAATTATTGACCTAGCCTCGGAGTATCCCGATGTTTTTTTCCGCCAGGGTTCTATAAAAGAAGCCAAAGTTGCCTTAAGCTTTGACGATGGCCCTGATAATAATTATACCGTTAAAATTCTGGATATCTTAAAAAAACATAACGTCCCGGCCACCTTTTTTGTCATTGGGTCCCGCTGTGAATTATACCCGGAAGTGGTGGAACGGATGGTTAAAGAAGGCCACCGGCTGGGAAATCACACCTATAGCCATCCTAATATTATCAAATTGTCTAACAGAGAAGCCCTTAAAGAAGTTACCAAAGCCGAAAAGATAATAAAGAAGTATGCCGGTTATACACCCGTCTTATTTAGATCGCCTTACGGTTCTCTGGACAGGGAAAAGGTGGAGTTTTTTAGGGATAAAGGATATAAACTTATATCCTGGAATATAGACTCTTTGGATTGGAAAGGACTTTCGGCCGCCGAGGTAAAAACCAATATTCTGGAAAATATGCAGCAGGGGTCCATAATTCTCCAGCACTCGGCCGGCGGTCCCGGTGAGGACTTAAGCGGAACGGTGGAAGCTTTGGACAACATAATCAGGGTCTTGAAAAAAGACGGCTATAAATTTGTTACCGTTGATGAACTTTTAGGCATACCTTATAAAAAATAAAAAACTTTCTTTTCATCTACCCCCATAATTTTACAATTCCATGCGTAGTATATAGCAAATTAATTCCAAGAAAGGGGAAAGTTTGATGAAAAGGAAGCTTATAGTAATTCTTGTCTGTGCTTTATTGATTAATCTTTTGGGGGCAGGAAGCTTATGGGCTGATAATGATAAGGATAAATGGGAGAAAAAATTAATACCGCCGGGACATTTGAAAAACGGAAAGTTTTGGACTGAAAATCTGCCTCCGGGCTTAAAAAACATGGTAATTAATATCAGAGGAAAGATTGAAGGGAATATTGTCTATCAAACCACTATCGGTAGTCAGGACTGGATAGTTGTTAAAGGCAGCCGGGAGTTAAAGGCTTTTATGCTAAATTCTTCGGGCAAATACTACGTTGGCGATTGGGTAGAGGTAGAGTATGTATTTGATAGAGTAATTAATATCAAAAAAGATAACAGTAAAAAGGCTGATGATGAAAATAATGCCAAACTTTTAAGTTATAGCTTAACCATTACCCCCGAAAAGGTTTATAAAGGGGATAAATTGAACTTTCAGTTGGAAGTAAAGAATAACACCGGAAAAAGTATAACTACCCGGTTTAATTCCGGGCAAAGATATGACTTTGTGGTAAAAAAAGACGGGAAAAAGGTCTGGCGCTGGAGTGATGATTACGATTTTATCACAGTAATTCAAAACGTAATTTTTGAACCCGGGAAAAAAGAAACCTATACTGCCCAGTGGGTTGCCCAGTAGCCCGGTAATTACACTGTCGAAGCCTATTTTATGGGCAGAAGCACCTCGGAACCGGTCCTGACCAAGAACTTTAAAGTATTGGAAAAAAAAGAGGAATACCGGCTGCAATATGATTTAGACGTTATTAAAGGGGCGCCCAACCTTTTTGTCTTAAAAGTTACCAATCCTTTAAACACCAAGGTGGAAGTAACTACTCCTACAGGACAAATCTATGATTTCCTGCTTTTAAAGGACGGTAAGAAAATATGGCAGTGGAGCGATGGCAGGACTTTTACCCAGGCTCAGCAGAAAATAAGCTTTGCACCCAAGGAAACCAAAATTTACTATGTTCAATATGAGACAACGGACAAAGGCAATTATCAGCTATATGGCTTCTTTAAAGGGGAAGGAAATAAAACCGTTGGTCCGGAAAATTTTAAAATGGAATAATAGGTAATGAGCCGGCTCTTTTTTGGAGCCGGTTTATTATTTTGGAAAAGCTTTTATAAAAATTGTTTTTATACATTATAGAGGGTAAAAAAAATATGGAGGAATATCATAAGGAATATTTCAAAAACCATAGCCCATAAGCTAATAAGAGCAGATTTTCATAATCAACGTTTAGCATTAATTGGCTGGTGAAAGGAGAGTAGAAAATGGTGAAAGTAGTTTTGTTGTCAGGCAGTCCTCGACCCGATGGTAACACCTATCAGGTATTGGAGGTATGCAAAAAAGAAATTGAAAAGGAAGGCTTGGAGGCAGAAATTATTTCCCTGGCCCGAAAGGATATCAAAGGGTGCATTGCCTGTTACAGATGCGGTGAATTAAAAAGATGTGCAATAAATGACGGTTTAAACGAAATAATTGATAAAATCAGAGAAGCCCAAGGTTTTATTGTAGGTTCTCCCGTCTACTATGGCACGGCCCGGGGAGATTTGATGAATGCCTTGCAGCGAATAGGTTCAGTTTCTCGCAGTTCCGATAATTTTTTAGCCTGGAAGGTTGGCGGGCCTATTGCCGTTGCCCGGAGAGGAGGATTGTCCAATACATACCTGGAAATGATGATGGTCTATTTTATTAATGAGATGATTGTCCCCGGCTCAACCTATTGGAATATAGTTTTCGGTGGGAAAACCAAAGGGGAAGCCTTAAAGGATGAAGAGGGGATTAGAACCGTTTCCAGGTTTGCCGGAAATGTCGCCAAGTTGATAAAGAAGCTATATGGTTAGGAACGGTGACTAAATTTGAAAGCAAACTTTTAAGTAGGGAGCTTTTGAAAAAGGCAATTATTTTGCGAATATAAAAAGCTAAACCTTTTTAAAGGTTTAGCTCTCTTTTTATTTCCGCAATGCCTATTCTGGGAACGAAACGGTAAAGTCTTTCTCTGTTTTTGGCGTTAGCTATGTAAAACTCCGCAAACTTTTTGACTAGATTGAGGGCCTCTTCTTCAGAAAGGTTCTCTGCCAAAACATCGCCTACCCGGGCATTAAGACCCGAGTTTCCGCCTATTATAACGGTCCAGCCGGTCTTTTTGCCAAAAAGACCGATGTCCCTGACAAAACCTTCACCGCAGTTTAAGGGGCATCCCGATACTCCTACTTTGGTTTTGGCGGGAAGATCCATATTTCCCAAAAGCTCATCCAATTTTTGGGCCATGGTTAAAGAATTATTTTGGGCCAGACGGCAGGCTTCAGTTCCGGGACAGGATTGGACATAATGAAGGCAGGCTCCTACGGGATAACCCACTTCCATGTTCAAATCATGCCAAACATTTTCTATGTCCTCTTTTTTTATGCCCACCAAGGCAATCCTCTGAGCAGAGGTGATTTTTATAACAGGGATGTTGTATTTTCTGGCCGTTTTAGCTATTCCTTCCAGGTATTCCGGGGTAAGAAGACCCATAGAGACTTTAGGTACAATGGCGTAAGTTTCTTTGTCCCGCTGCAGAATTCCTCCTCTTGCGGTGTCAGTCATTGGCGATTCCTCCTGTTTAATAATTTTTAACTTTTGAAAATATTATACTAAATAGGAGAAGTTTGTCTATTGTATAGATATTGATATAAAAAAAGAAATTATTTTGAAATAACAAAATTCTGATTGGATTAAAGATGTTTATACTATTGCTATCCTTTGTAATACAAGGTAATATTATTAATTAAATGCAACAATAACAGGAGGCCGACACGTTGATATTCATTGAGGTAATCCTGCCAATTGTTCTTGTAATGGTTCTTGGTTTTTTGGTTCAAAAGAAATGTAAACTGGATCTGCGAACGGTATCTACCGTTAGCTTATATATTTTTTTGCCCCCACTGGTCTTCAAAACCATTTACCAGACCCAGTGGGTCATTAGCTATTTACATATTGGTGCTTATTCGGTTTTATTGCTTTTGGGTTTGTTATTAGTAAATTTCGTCTTTAATAAAATATTTGGATTTGAGGGACAGGAAAAAGCGGCGTTAATTCTATCCACAGCCTTTATGAATAATGGCAACCTTGGCGTACCTTTAGCCCTTTTGGCATTGGGTCAAAAGGCTTTTGATTATTCGGTAGTGATTATGATAGTTCATACTATATTAATGTGTACGGCAGGCATTTATGTAGCAGCCAGGGGAAAAGCATCTTGGCGGGTCAGTATAGAAAAGGTGGTTAAAAATCCAGTCCTTTATGCCGTTTTTCTTCCCATTGCTCTAAGGTTTTTTGAAATCCCTTTTCCCCAGCCTTTAATGGTGGTAGTTGATATCTTTGCCCAAGGGGCTATTCCCTTAATTATGGTAGCTTTAAGCATGCAGCTGGCGGATATTACCCTTAATAAGCTGGATATGACTAAAATTCCCTTAGCCTTAATTATCCGATTGGTAATTTCACCCCTTATGGTGGCAATTGCTTTACAATTTATAAATTTAGACCCTTTACTGGAAAAAGTCATGATAATTCAGGCCGCCACTCCTTCAGCGGCAATTACTACCATTTATGCTTTAGAATACGATGTAATGCCTGACTTGGTCGCAAGCATAACTTTTATCAGTACCGTTGTCAGCATGGTCACCCTTTCCATATTGCTTATGATTTTGATATAACCTGATAGGAGATGTTTACCGTGGTTTTTATTAAAAAATTTCTAAAATTAATGCTAGGTCTTTCAATTTTTTCCGTGGGAATAGTTTTAACCATCCATTCCCAGTTGGGTGCAACACCCTGGGATGTTTTTCATTTAGGACTGCGGAACTATTCTTCTTTGACTTTGGGGCAGATAAGCCAGATAGTAGGTTTAATAATTATTATTGTCAATATTACCTTAGGGGAAATTCCCGGTATAGCTACCCTTTTCAATATGTATTTTATAGGTTTGTTTATTGACCTTTTACAGGGCTTCCATTTAATTCCTTTGGCCAAAACCCCTTGGCAGCAGTTTTTGATGCTTTTTTCGGGTTTATATTTATTTGGCTGGGGTTCCTATTTTTATATGGAAGCGGGCTTAGGTGCAGGACCCCGAGATAGTTTGATGGGGGGTCTTATGAAAAAAACCAAACAGCCCGTTTGGAAGATTAGGGCTATCCTGGAACTTTCCGTTTTAGCAATAGGTTACTTTATGGGTGGCGTGGTCGGAATAGGAACGGTTCTTTCCGCCATTTTAATAGGTGTATCCATTGAACATGTATATAAAGTGATGAAAGGCGACCCTGCCCAAACTAAACATCAGACTTTTAAAGATTATTATTTAATGTTTAAAAAAATTAAAAATACAAAAAATAATCCTAAAGAGACCACCATTGGTTAAAATTCAATTGCCAAAAATTATAACCTCCAAATTTACATATAATTTAAAAAAAATCACAAAATAATACTGAAATCAGAGCAAAGGAGGTTATGAAATGGCAAGAAACACAAACAAGCCTGCAATACAAGGAGCCAGCACTTTTCTAGACTCATTTAAATTTGAGGTTGCCAATGAATTGGGTCTGACTAATTATAATCAGGTTGATAAAGGTTCCTTGTCGTCCCGTGAAAACGGTTATGTAGGCGGTTATATGGTAAGAAAGATGATCCAGTTTGCCGAACAGCATATGGGAACCCAGCAACCACAACAGTAAATAATCTTGAAAGAAAATAAAAAAAGTCGGGACTTAGGTTCTGACTTTTTTTATTATTTGCTCTTGCAATACCTGAAATTTACAGGATAATAGTGTTGTACAGGATTTTGGGGTGGAGAGGAGGAAAAAGGGTGCGGCAATATCTTCTTATTTTTCTCGCCATGGCCCTCTATGTATCCCTTAATACTATACGGTTAATAATGGTAATCAGGGGCAAAAAAGGCATTGCCTCTACCATTGCGGCCATGGAAAATTTTATTTACATGATGACCTTTGCTTATGCCATCGGGGGAAAAACAAATAATGTGATTTCCATTTTAATAGCCTCCGGCGGTTATGCCGTTGGAGTTTTGACAGGCTCCGTTATCGAAAAGAAACTTAACATGGGCCATCTGGTAGTTCAGGTCATTGCCGACGGAGATTTACATAATCTGGTGGAAACTTTGCGGAGGGATAATTACGCCATTACCAACTGGAAAGTCAGCGGCATGACAGGCGACAAAGACATGCTTTATATTCTGGTTAAGAAAAAAAGATATGTCGACCTGGAATTAAAAATAAAAGAATTAAAACCAAATGCTTTTGTGGTAATGTACGAGCCCAAGTATTTTTACGGCGGATATAGCAATTAGAGGTAAATTGGGGGGAGAGTCTTTGAAAATTCGTTACTGGGACCGGGAAACCAATACTGTCAAAGAAGAAAAAGTAGCCGGGGAAAGATACATAAAATGGCTGTATGAAAACCGGATTGGTCAGGGCTTGCTGGAGATTTTTGTAAAAAGGAAACTGTTTAGTTTTTTATATGGCAAATGTCAGGATACTAAATTTAGTACCTGAAAAATAGCTGATTTTGTTAAAAATTATGATATTGACATGGCCGATTACAAGCTTTCGATAGAAGGGTTTAAATCCTTTAATGAGTTTTTTTACCGGGAGTTGAAAGAAGGGGCAAGAACCATAGCCCCCGGTGAGAACCTTTTAATATCCCCGGCCGACGGGCGGCTTCTGGCCTTTGATAATATAGATATTGAAAAAATAATACAGATAAAAGGCCATACATACTCTCTCCAAGAATTAATCGGCGACCGGCAATTGGCCTCCAAATATCAGGGGGGAGTTTGTTTTGTAATCCGATTATGCCCCGTTGACTATCACCGTTTTCATTTTCCTGCAGAAGGGGTCCCGGAAAAAGCTCAAAAAATACCGGGCTATTATTATTCGGTTAATCCAATGGCCCTTAGAAAAAAAGCCCGCCTTTATTGTCAAAATAAAAGGGAGATTACCCTTTTTCATTCGGATAATTTTTCTGACCTGTTACTAATCGAGGTAGGCGCAACCTGTGTGGGTTCCATTGTTCAGACTTTTGTGCCTTTTAAAAAGGTGGAAAAAGGAGCGGAAAAGGGTTATTTCAAGTTTGGCGGTTCAACGGTTATCCTTTTTGTAGAGCCGGGGCTTATTGAGGTCGACAGGGATTTAATTGAAAAAACTGGGCAAGGTATGGAAACTAAAGTAAAAATGGGTATGGCCATAGCAAAAAGGAAATAAATCCAGACTGTCGACCAAGTTATAAATTTAATATGCAGCAAAAAGGCTAAGGGATTTATTATCAAAAGAAAAGCATTAGCGAGATTGAATAAAAGAACGCAGGTGGCTGAGGATTAGAATTATCAACTGTTTAATCCGGCACTTAATTGAAACTATCAATTTTGTATCTTTTAAAAAATAATGAATAAAAATAAAAGAATAATTAAGAAACGTAACTAAATTATCAATTAAGTGTCGGGGAGTTTTGATAATTCCCGAAGCCACCGAGTTCATTCCTTATAATTGTTTGAGCTAGCTTTTCGCTGATAATAAATATGGTTTGTCAACAAGCTGATAAATCGTATATTTTTTTAAAAAAAGAGTTATGATACAAAAAAAGTATATTGGAGTGAGAAGTTATTTTATGGTAAGGCGGGTGAAAAAGTGCTTCTGGATTTGGCAATTAACATGATGGACAAGCTGGAAAAAGAATTAAAAGAAGCGGACCCGGAAAAAAAGGATCAATTTATAAAAAAGGCCTTAAGCCTTCTGAAAGTATCGGCTGAAAGCCTGAAAGAAAAGTAGCCCGAAGTTCTGTTAGCTTCGGGTTTCTTAGTTAATTTTAACTCTTTTAATCCCAGGTTAAATAATATATTATTAAAAGGAAATAAAAAATAACGAGGGGATTAAATTGAAAATAATTAATATAATATATGAAGTATTTAGTACCATTTTCATAGCCCTGGTGATAGCCCTTTTCCTTAATTTTTTTGTGTTGCAGCCCAGTACGGTATTCGGCAGTTCCATGGAGCCCACATTATCCGAAGGTGATTTTATTATTATGTCCAAGCTGATTAACACCTTTGATCTCATGCCCAACTATGGGGATATAGTGATTATTGACAGCAACGTCCAAGAAAAGCATACATTTAAAGATGACGTTGTTTTCGCTCTGAAATATAATAAAATATCTTCCCTGATCACTAAACAGATCCCGGAAGACCGGTATTGGATTAAAAGGGTAATCGGCAAAGCCGGGGATTTGATAGAAATAAAAGACGGCGTGGTTTTTCGAAACGGGATACCTTTAGTAGAGCCCTATGTCAAAGAAGAAATGATCCATACCGACAGTATCAGGGTAATTGTGCCCAAAGGCCATATTTATGTTTTAGGCGATAATCGCAATCATAGCGCTGACAGCAGGATAATCGGCAGTGTTCCCGTAGAAAATGTGTTAGGCAAATTAATATTTAAATTTTAGGGAAGCTTTTTTTAAAAAAGAAAGTGCATCGAGAACTAATTCTCGATGCACTTTCTTTTTGTCCCGTTAAGATGGGAGGGATATTTGTTTATCTTCTTTAAGAATATGGTTTTCAATCCATTTTACAATAAATTCTAAAATATCCAAAATGGCTGCATCCTGTTTTTCATCAATGGCTTTCAGGTCTATCTTGTTAATTTTTTCTACAAAATCATCATGGGCAACTTTTTGGGATAATAACTTCTTATAGCCGATTTTTTTCATGTATTCTTCTTCAGATTTAAAGTGATAAATGGTGTACTGTTTCAATTCCTCCAGAATATCCAGGATTTTATCATATTTGTCAAGGTAGAATTCGTTTTTCAAAAGGTCAAAGGCCCGGCCGCAAATTTCAAACAGCTTTTGATGCTGCTGGTCGATTTCGGGCACGCCTATACCATATTCATCTTTCCATCTGATCATTTTTTACCCCCCAAAGTTCTTGTATGTCAGTTTATTACCTTAATTGATGACATTTTAAACATTTTTTCTTATTAATTTTGATAATCTGATTCCAAACCGGCTTAGACGGTAAGGGGGTTATTGGTTTAATTGAGTTTGTTTTAGCAAATCTTTTAATATTTCCAGATTTATTAAATCATCAGCCATGATTTCCATAAAAGTGTAATAGATATCATTGCCAAAGATTTCTTCCGTGATTTTTTCCAATACAGGCAACCATTTTTCCCGTTGGGAAATATTTTCTTCAATGGCCTCTAAGATATTAGGATACCGGATAATATCGTTTTTTGACGGTCTTATCTGATTATAACCAAGGCTTTGCAATAGTTTGTTCAGTTTTATGGTATGGTGGATTTCTATGCGCCAGAGTTTTAAAAAAGGGATTCTGGCGGCAGGATTGCTCATGCCCTGAGCAATGGACCAGAGACTATGGGCACTCAAGTTTTTATGTTCCAAAAGTTCTTTGATATAGATATAAATTTTATCCCAGGCCAGCATACCAATACTCCTAAAAAGTTTCTCTAATATAAATTATGGTGCTGGTCTGACCTCGGTTACCTTTTTTTTGTAAAAAAATTTGCAAAATAACAACAGGCAACTTATAATTAAAATATAAGTTGTTATTTTATATAATAGGAGGTAGAAAAATGGTGAGTATCAAGAAAGGTAAAAATCTTAAAATCTTTTCTTGGGTTTTAATTTTGGCCTTACTGCTGCTTGTCACCGGTTGTGGAGGAGCAAAACAGGAAGCGGAGGAAAAAGGTGAAACCACCGTCCAGGAAGTTGTTAAACCCACTTTGGTTTTTGCCGATGCCGGTTGGGATAGTATCCGTTTCCATAATGAGGTTGCCGCTTACATTATTGAAAAAGGCTATGGTTACCCCACCGATGTAATGCCCGGTTCTACACCCATTACTTTTCAGGGCTTGGAAAAGGGAGATATTGATATTTATATGGAAGCCTGGACAACCAATTTGCCCAACTATGATGAAATAATCGCCCGGGGAAATGTTATAGAATTGGGAATTAACTTTGATGATAATTACCAGGGGCTATATGTTCCTACCTACTTAATTAAAGGTGACCCTGAAAGAGGGATAGAGGCCTTGGCCCCCGATTTAAAAACCATTAAAGAATTACCTAAATATTGGGAATTATTCAAAGACCCGGAAGATAATTCCAAAGGGCGCATCTTTGGGGCTATACCCGGTTGGGAAGTTGATAAAATCTTACAAGAAAAACTGAAGAATTATGGTATTTTAGAAAGCTTTAATTATGTTAGCCCCGGTTCCGATACGGCTCTGGCTACCAGTATGACCAAAGCGTATGAAATGGGAGAACCTTGGGTCGGTTATTATTGGGAGCCTACCTGGATCATGGGTTTATATGATATGACCCTCTTGGCCGATGAAAAATACAGTGATGAACTGTGGAACGACGGATATCGCTGTGAATTTCCGCCGGTGCCGGTTACCGTTTGTGTTAACAAAGAAATGCTGGAGATTGCCCCCGAGGTAGTGGAGTTTTTGAAAAATTACAAAACCAGCAGTGCCCTTACCAGTGAAGCTTTGGCTTATATGCAGGAAAACCAAACCAGTGAAGCTGAAGCAGCCCGGTGGTTTATAAAAGAGTATGAAGAACTGTGGACCAAATGGGTTCCCGCAGAAATAGCCGATAAGGTTAAAAATAGTTAATGTTGTTTAATTCATTGAAATGGTGTGATCAAAATGTATGACTTTCCGGATTTTTTCAGGCTGAAAATGGGCATTTATGTTGATATGTTTGTGAAGTGGTTGGTGCGGGACTTTGGCCAAGTATTTGAAGCCATCTCCGACGGGATACTTTTCTTTTTGTTGAATGTAGAAAAATTTTTGATGTGGCTGCCCTGGTGGGTGATATTGCTGCTGATCTTTTTTGCCGGCTGGAAAACAAGCAACTACCGGGCAGGTATCCTTTACACCCTGATGATTTTTTTAATAGGCACCTTTGGTTTTTGGGATTTAATGATGATGACTCTGGCCATTGTCTTAACCGCTGTGGTAATCAGTTTGGTACTGGGAATTCCCATCGGCATTATTATGGCCTATGAAGAAAAGTTTAATTTATTTATGCGGCCGATATTGGACGCCATGCAGACAATGCCCAGTTTTGTCTATCTCATTCCTGCGCTCATGCTTTTTGATATGGGAAAAGTGCCGGCGGTATTTGCTACAACCATTTATGCCATTCCGCCGGTCATAAGACTAACGGACCTGGGAATACGCAGGGTGCCCAAGGAAATGGTGGAAGCGGCTCATTCCTTTGGCTCTTCCGGCTGGCAAACCCTGACTAAAGTCCAATTGCCCCAGGCCTTGCCGACCATTATGACCGGTATAAATCAAACAACCATGATGGCTTTATCCATGGTTGTCGTGGCCTCAATGATTGGAGCCAAAGGCCTGGGCATGGAAGTTTTGATTGCCATTCAGAGAATTGATATTGCCCGGGGTTTTGAAGCGGGTATCAGCGTAGTTTTTTTAGCTATCATTATTGACAGGGTGAGTCAGGGGCTGGCCGGCAGGTTTAAGTATCCTGAATAGGAGTGAAATGTAATGACCGTGAAGATAAAGGTGGAAAATTTGACCAAGATTTTCGGAAAAAACCCTAAAAGTGTGTTGCCCAAGTTAAAAATGGGTATGTCCAAAGAACGGATTCTGGCTGAAACCGGTCATACCGTCGGGATTAATAATGTTTCCTTTGAAGTCCATGAAGGCGAAATCTTTGTCATCATGGGTCTTTCGGGCAGCGGAAAGTCCACCTTGATACGTTGCCTAAATCTTCTTAACAGACCTACTGAAGGAAAAATCTATATTGATGGAGAGAATATAGTTGAATATGATAATAAGAAGTTAAAAGAATTCCGGCAGACCAAGGCGGCCATGGTGTTCCAACACTTTGGCCTCTTTACCCATCGTACCGTTTTGGACAATGTGGTCTATGGTTTGGAGGTCAAAGGAATTCCCTCTGAAGAACGCTATTCGATAGCCAGGAAAACTTTGGCCAGTGTGGGCTTGGAAGGCTGGGAAGATAAATACCCCAATGAATTAAGCGGTGGAATGCAGCAAAGGGTGGGACTGGCCAGGGCTTTAGCCAATGACCCCGACATCCTGTTAATGGATGAGCCTTTCAGTGCTTTGGACCCCTTGATTAAGCGGGAAATGCAGCAGGAGCTTCTGGACATTCAAGCTCGCTTGAAAAAAACCATTATCTTTATTACCCATGATATTAATGAGGCCTTTCGCTTAGGGGAAAGGGTAGCCATAATGAAGGACGGGATAATAGAGCAAATCGGGACCCCTGAGGAAATATTAGCGGCTCCTAAGAATGACTATATTAAAAATTTTGTCAGGGATATTGACCGCTCCAAAGTGCTGCAGGCCAAAAATATTATGTTTAAACCCTCGGCCTTGGTTTCCGTAAAAGACGGTTTAAAAATTGCCATAAAGGAAATGGAACAGGCCGGTATTTCCAGTATATTTGTTGTTGATAATGACCGAAGGCTGGAGGGCTTGGTAACTATTGACCATTGCATCAAAGGTCTGAAAGAAAATAAAAAATTACGGGATTTACTAATTCAGGATTTTCATACTACCGACCCCGAAGTTTATATCCATGAATTAATCCCTATTGCCACGGCCAGCAAATACCCTATTGCCGTAGTGGATGAGGATAAAAAACTATTAGGGATAATTGTGCGGGTTTCGGTTTTGTCTAGCTTAGTGTAATTTACTCCGGAGACATATTTTTGGGTCGGTGACTAGTGACTGGTGACTAGACAATTAGGCTGACTTTCTGGTCATGTGCTCTGTGCCCAGTGCCCCGTGACCGGTTATAGTGTGATTGTGCGTAAGTGGGTAAGGGGTTAGTCGTTTGCCGATAGTCGATAGCCGAAAAAACAATTGAGAATTGAGAATGGAGAGTTGAGAATTGATGTCACGGTGACACCATATCACAATTTCCAGGTAAAGGGGCATAGTCCCTTTACCTGGAAATAACCACCTGTCCTGTTGCCGGCCGCCATTCCACGTTTGCTCCCAAAAGCTGGGCGATAGAGCGAACGGGTATCATTGTCTGTTGATTCTTAAGGATGGGAGCAACAGGTAAATAGCGACGCTGACCGTTAAAAAAGACATATTTGGAGTTAATCCCAAGTTTAATTGTATCTTGGCCGAAGGAAATTTGGATGTTGTCAGGACTGCTATATTTGATTTTTCCACCCAAGCTTTCTACGGTACTTCTTAAGGGTACCATAAAATTACCGTTGTATAGAAAAGGTTTAACCGTACATTCCTTAACTTTGCCGTTAATAACGTAATAGCCATGGTTAAGCTGATATGTTAAGCTTTTATGCACTTTATGCTCCAGCATCCAGATGGCTTCCATGATTTGATTATGGGAATCGGGGATATAAATATCGGGATTTAAACCAATGCCGTTTATTTGTCTTCCGTTAGGTGTCAAATATTTCCCGGAGGTGAATTTTAAGGCTCCGCCGTTAACCAGGGGTATTATGCTTTGGACGGTAGCCTTGCCATAAGTTTTTGTACCTACAATAATTCCGGCGTTTCTGTCTTGGATAGCTCCGGCCAGTATCTCTGCTGCACTGGCCGTATTTTTATTTACCAGGACTATTAAGGGCAAAGAACTATCTGTATTTCCTACGGTAGTGATGAGTTCAGGCTTTTGGTTCCGGTAATATAATTTTACGAAAAGGCCGGGGGGAAGGATCTCCCTGGATACATCCAGGGCAGCCCCGATAAGACCGCCGGGATTATCCCGCAAATCCAGGATAAGTCCTTTTATGCCCTGGTCCTGTAATTTATTCAGTTGGCGGCTGAATTCTGAAGCCGCTTCCTGGGTAAACTCCAGCACTTTGATGTAGCCTATGTTTTTCGATAAAATACCGGATTCAATTGGCTTTATATAAATATTTTCCCGTGTCAAAAGATAGGATAGGTATGTATCGGAACGGGGACGATAAGTTTTGATTTTGATATAAGTTCCTGCTTTTCCGCTAAACAATTTTTTGATTTGCTCCAAATCCATGTTTTCCAGGGATTGGTTGTCAACATGGGTAATAATATCCCCTTTTTGAATATTGACCCGGGAAGCCGGTGTATTAGGCAAAGTATTGGTCACAACAACTTGATTGTCTATAATATCAATTTCCAGGCCCACCCCGCCGTATTTTCCTTCCAGGGAAAGCAAAAAATCGCTGAATTCCTCATCGGTATAATAGCGGGTATAAGGGTCTTTTAAAAAGGAAATGACTTCCTCTACTGTGTTTTGTTTAAGAAAGTTGTTAGGAAGAGGCTCATAGTAATGCTTCCACAAAACTTCTTTAATTTCGGCGGTTAACTGAGCCTCATTACTTTGGGCCAGTACCGGTTGAACACATAGAATCAAAAAAAGTAAAATCAAAGAAAAACGGAGGATTCTTTTCACATCAAGCACTCCTATCATTGAGGGTCAGGCAATAAAAGCTAGCCAACTTCTCCCATACATTATATAAACTATCTGCAAAGAATTAAACATTTTTTATTGATTTTTTGATTAAGCCAGTATGAAATTTAAAAATGGTGAAATGCTAAACCGGAGGTGATGCTATGCGGCCCATCTGGAAAGGAGCAATTTCTTTCGGTTTGGTAAATATCCCCATCAAACTTTATACAGCAACGGAATCAAAAGAAATTAAATTTCGTTTTTTGCACAAAAAATGCAATTCACCTATTAATTATGAACGGCATTGTCCCGTTTGTGACGAGAAGGTAGATAATGAAGAGCTGGTTAAAGGTTATGAGTATGAGACCGGCCATTTTGTAGTGCTGGAAGACGAAGATTTGGAAAAGATTCCTTTAGAGAGCCTGAAAACCATTGAAATCATTGATTTCGTTGATCTGGCCGATATTGACCCCATATATTTTATAAAATCCTATTTCTTAGCGCCGACGGAGTTGGGAGTAAAGCCTTACTATTTGTTATTTAAAGCCATGGAGGAAACAGGAAAAATTGCCATTGCCAGGGTTGTTTTGCGATCCAAAGAAACGCTGGCTTGTATCCGTTTATATCAAAACGCTCTTTTATTGGAGACTATTTTTTATCCTGAAGAAATCCGGTCCACCCAATTGCTGCCGGAGTTGAATCAGGAAGTAAAGGTAAATGAAAAGGAACTTTCAATGGCTGTCAATTTGATTAACAGCCTGAGTACCGAGTTTGAGCCGGAAAAGTACAGGAGTCGTTACAGGGAAGCTTTAATGGAGCTGATTGAAGCCAAGATTCAGGGTCAGGAGATAGCTGTGCCGGAACAGCCCGAAAAAGCTACCGTTGTTGATTTAATGGAGGCTTTAAAAGCCAGTCTTGCTCAAGTTGAAGAGGAGAGAGCCAAACCCAAGAAAAAAGGCAAGAAGAAAAAAGAAACAGTAAAAATATAGTGCGTGAGTGATTGAGTGTGTTAGTGTGAAAGTGTTATAATCCAAAACATTATTTCCACTGAAGCACTTATACACTGTCCCCAGCAATTAAGCTTATAAGTTATCACACTTTAGCACTTTAAAAAAATGTCGCCACATTTTTCCTGGAATTTTTTAAATATTTCTAATGTATTTATTAAAATAAATTTTTTATCCGGGTGGAACGGAATGTTTCTGATTCTAAGGAAAAAAAGGATTTTTCTTGTATTTATCTTGGCGACATTTATGCTGGCAGTGATTTTCTCCGGGTTTGGAAGTTATTTATATTATGGTAAAGTGGCTCCGGTTTTGGCTCAGGGAAAGCCCCTAATTCTAATCGATCCCGGTCATGGAGGCAGGGACCCGGGGGCTGTTTATCAAAATATTTATGAAAAAGATATAAACCTGGATGTTGCAAAACAAGTGGAAAAAATATTGAAAGAAAAGAAATATCGGGTCAGCATGACCCGTACCAAAGACACCAACCTGGTCAATTGGAAGGACAGGGGCTCTTACCAAAGGGCTTCTCTCATAGAACGGGCAAGAATAGCCGAAAAGAGGAATGCCCGGTATTTAATAAGTATTCATTGTAACAGCGACAACAACTCAAACTATTCAGGACCCCAAACCTTTTACCACAGCCAAAGTGTTTCAGGGAAAAGATTGGCCGAAGCCATTCAGGAAGAATTAAAAAAAGTTAATAACACCAAAAGGCAGGCCATTCCAGGCGATTATTTTCTTATCAATAATACCTCATGTACTGCGGTTATTGTGGAATTGGGCTACCTGTCCAATGCCGGGGATCGTTTAATCCTTTGTTCCCCGGAGTATAAAAGAAAACTGGCTGAAGCCATAGCGAAGGGTGTAGAAAAATGCCTATAAAAAGGGGAAATTTGTTTTTCGAATATAAAAAATTTTAGAAGGATTATTAAAATTTTGCTAGAATTATTTTTAGTATTATTAACATATATTTTAGTAAATCTTTATTTAAAGGGGGTCGTTGAATGGGCAAAAGGTTGAGTCTTCCGACTAAAATTCTAATCGGTTTGTTTCTGGGTATCCTTGTAGGTCTTTTTGTTCCTAAAGAGATTGCCACTACTTATTTTCAACCCATTGGGACTTTATTCTTGCGCTTAATTAAAATGGTTATTGTACCTTTAGTATTGGCATCTTTGGTGGTCGGGGCTTCCAGTGTCGGTAATGTTAGGAAGCTGGGACGTATTGGCGGGAAGACTATTGGTTACTATTTAATTACTACAGCTATAGCGGTTACAATCGGTATTGTCTTGGGGATTGTTTTGGAACCAGGCGCCGGATTGGAATTGCCGGTAGACGCTAAATATGAAGGCAAACAAGCTCCTGCTTTATCCGCCGTGTTGTTGGATGTTGTCCCCGATAATCCAATTGCGGCATTGGTTAATGCCAATATGCTGCAAATCATCTTTTTTGCTATATTTGTTGGTATTGCCATTACTCTTGTCGGTAAAGCGGCCGAACCTGTCAAAAATTTCTTTGATGGGTTTGCTGAAGTGATGTATAAGATTACCGGTATTGTTATGGAATTTGCTCCTTTTGGTGTCTTCGGTTTAATTGTGCCCGTTGTTGCCTCCTATGGTCTGGATGTAATAGCTCCTTTAATTATGATTATTATTGCAGTGTACTTGGGTTGCATACTCCAAATGATCATTGTCTATTCCCCGGTAGTAAAAATTTTGGGAGGTATGAGTCCTCTTACATTCTTTAAGGGATTCTTGCCTGCCCAGGTTGTGGCCTTTACTACCTGTTCCAGTTCCGGGACGCTGCCGGTCAGTCTAAAATGTGTTGAAGACAACTTAGGTGTACACAAAGAGGTATCCAGTTTTGTAATGCCTTTGGGAGCAACGGTCAATATGGATGGTACCGCCATTTACCAAGGGGTTTGCGCCCTCTTTGTCGCCCAGATTTATGGATTGGATTTAACTGCGGCTCAGATGTTGACTATTGTTTTAGTCGGTACGTTGGCCTCCATTGGCGCTGCCGGTGTACCGGGAGCCGGTTTAATAATGTTAACCTTGACTTTGACCGCCGTCAATCTACCCTTAGAAGGTGTGGCTTTGGTAGCAGGTATCGACAGGATTTTAGATATGGCCCGTACTACCCTTAACGTGACCGGTGATGCTTCTGCCGCCGTTGTTGTTGCTGCTTCGGAAGGCGATTTAAAAATACCAAGCGATAATGGAGTATCGGCTTAATGTTTTTAAAAAAATAAAAATCTAGCCCTTTGGGGCTAGATTTTTATTTCTCCGTTGCCTTATTTAGTGCGTCGATTAATGAGTTTACATCAATCCCATGAACCAAAGCGCCTTGTTCAATGTTTTCAAATCTAGCGGCGGCACAACCCAAGCAGCCCATACCGAATTTCATAAATACTTCGACGGTTTGGGGATATTTTTGGACAACTTCGGTGATACTCATATCTTTAGTTATTTTCATGATTAATCCTCCTAAGTTTTATAAAAATCATTATTTAGTATACCAAAATACCGGTGTTTTTACAATTTTAATGACTGAATAAAGTGAAAGTTTTAGTGCACATTAAAAATGCAGCTTATTTATCTTAGGAGGCATGGTTTATGTCCAAAAAGAAGTATATTAAATACGGCGGAATGAGATTTGAACAAAATGCTCCTGCCAAGGAAATTAACAGGTTTGTTAATAATTTGCCTGAAGAAAAAAGACGGTCTCTGCATCAAGTCGTAAATGAGCTGGATAATGCCGGTTTGATTGACCTAAAAAATGAGGTAACTACCATTGATGACGAAATGATTAAATGGCAGGAAACAAATAGACATAAAGAATAAAGGAGGAAATTATACTTTTTTAACGAATTTTAATATCCTAAACAAACGGGGATAAGAGGGGGAGAATCGTATTTGTTGTTATTTAGTTATGTAATAGCAGCTGCTTTGGAACTGGTAATGGCTATAACAAGTTTTCGGCTTGGAAACCTGTATTATGCCTGGTCCTTTGGGTTTTTACTTTTCCTTAGTGCAGCCTCCATTCCGCTGGAGACCAGCGAAATGGGCAAAATGGTCAGACAGGAATTTAAAAGCTTAGGGATCGATACCGCTAAATATGATTTTATTTCTAATATAGGCAGAACTATTGCGTATGTTTTAATCACTATTAATTTTTTGAGTTTGTTTGCAGGCCTTATTTTGGCCTATGTAATTACTTTTATAATGTTAGTTCTTGCCATCTATAAATATGTTAATAAAACAAAATAAACTACTTAACGGGCCTGCGGCCCGTTCAAACTGTTGACAAAGTTATTAATAAATATGTAGCAAAAAAGGCTATGAGATTTATTATCATAAGAAAAGCATTAGCGAGATTGAATAGAAAGAACGCAGGTGGCTGAGGATTAGAATTATCAACTGTTTAATCCGGCACTTAATTGAAACTATTAATTTTG
>JAAXZE010000079.1 GCA_012720075.1 Clostridia bacterium | reverse complement strand
TTTGGGGGTGAGAGGGTGGCTGAAATTTTATCTCAGTCAGAAATCGATGCACTATTAAACGCACTACAGGCCGGTGAAGTTGATGCAGAATCAATAAAGAAACAAGAAAGTGAAAAGAAAATAAGAATATATGATTTCCGACGCCCTAATAAATTTTCGAAAGAACAATTAAATACTATAGAAGTTATCAGTGAAAATTACTGCCGTTTAATTACTACCTATCTTTCAGGTCAACTGCGAACCAGGGTGCAAATCAAAGTTGCTTCTGTTGAACAATTGACTTATGAAGAATTTATACGCTCAATACCAAATCCAACCATTATTAATGTTTTTGGGTTATCTCCTTTTGAAGGAAAGGCCATTCTGGAAATAAATCCCCACCTGGTTTTCTTTATAATTGACAGGTTGTTTGGAGGGCCTGGAACCACCAACATTCAAGCCCGCCCGTTGACTGAGATTGAACAAAGGGTAGTAATAAAAACCGTATCGAGGCTATTAGATTATTTCAAAGAAGCTTGGGCAAATTTGGTGGAGTTAAAACCGGAATTCGAAAACTTGGAAACCAATCCTAATTTTACTCAGATAGTTTCGCCCAGTGAGATGGTTGTTTTGATAACCATAAATATGCAGCTAGGTGAAACCGAGGGTTTTGCTAATATCTGTTTGCCATGTATTATGCTGGAACCCATTGCTAATAATCTTAATGCCCGTTTTTGGTATGGAACTTCCGCCAAGGAACAAACAACAGAATATCTAAACTATTTAAAAAGCAAAGTCAAAAGGGCATCTGTCCAAGTAACAGCGGTATTAGGAAAGACCACCATTACTTTAAAAGAGTTGCTGGATCTTCAAAAAGGTGATGTGATAGGCTTAAATACCGGTGTTGATGAAGAAATAAATATTAATGTAGGAAACACTACCAAGTTTAAAGGGAAAATAGGATTAAGCGGCAGTCATTTAGCAGTTCAGATAACCAGTGTTGTTGAAAAGGAGGGGGAAGATAATGACTGAAAGTATTTTATCTCAAGCGGAGATCGATGCTCTTTTAAAGGGCAATGACAGTTTCGAAGAAAAAAGTGATAATCATATTAGTGATGTCGAAAAAGATGCTCTTGGCGAAGTAGCCAATATTTCCATGGGTACTGCGGCAACAACTTTATCAACATTGCTTGGCAAAAAGGTTGAAATAACAACCCCCAAAGTCCAATTAACCAGCCTTGAACAGTTAAGAAAAGATTATTCCAAACCTTATGTAGTTATCAATGTTAAATATACTGCCGGTCTTAAAGGCCATAATGTTCTGATAATTAAGATTAGCGATGCAGCTGTTATTTCAGATTTAATGATGGGTGGAACCGGAGAAAATCCTCCGGCAGAACTAACTGAGTTGCATTTAAGCGCCATCAGTGAGGCTATGAACCAGATGATGGGCTCTGCGTCGACTTCTATGGCTACTGTACTAGGCAAAAGAATCGATATTTCACCACCTTTATTAAATGTTATTAATTTACAGAATGAGATTGTTGGATTGGAAGGCGAAGATACCGAACCAATAGTTAAAGTCGGTTTTAAAATGGTGATCCAGGGCTTAGTAGATAGTGAAATTATGCAGTTGATTCCATATAATTTTGCTAAGCTAATGCTAGGAGAGTTATTTTCCAGTTTTGATAATTCCCAGAATGCAGATGTGCCGGCAAATAATTATGCTTATCAGGAACCGCCTAAGGAAGAATATCCTCAACCTCAATATATTTCAATGCAGGAAGAAAAAACTGTTACTGACGTTAACGAATCTCCTGTAAAGGTACAAGCTGTTAATTTTTCTCAATTAACTCCCCAGACCCAGACAAGTGCTCCGCAGAATTTGGATTTGATATTAGATGTGCCGTTACAAGTCTCCGTTGAACTGGGGAGAACCAATAAAACCATCAAGGAAATTCTGGAATTTTCAACGGGGTCAATAATCGAACTTAATAAATTGGCAGGAGAACCGGTAGATATGTTGATTAACGGTAAACTGTTTGCTAAAGGTGAAGTTGTTGTGATAGACGAAAATTTCGGAGTCCGGATCACCGATATAATTAGTCCATTAGAAAGAGTTAAGAATCTTCAATAGGGAGGAAAAGTTGGTATGGGACATAAAATTTTAGTTGTTGATGATGCTGCATTTATGAGAATGATGATCAAGGACATTTTGACGAAAAATGGATATGAAGTGATCGGAGAAGCTGAAAATGGCAAAGTAGCTATTGAAAAATATAGAGAATTACAGCCTGATTTGGTTACCATGGATATAACTATGCCTGAAATGGACGGAATTCAGGCTGTAAGAAAAATAAAGGAAATAAATGCCAATGCCAAAATTGTGATGTGCAGTGCTATGGGGCAACAAGCTATGGTTATTGATGCCATACAAGCGGGAGCAAAAGATTTTATTGTCAAACCCTTTCAGCCCGATCGGGTTCTGGAAGCAGTGAGAAAAGCGCTGTCATGAAGAAATATAATGTTTTTTTGCTGGCTGTTATACTCATCATTATTTTTAATTTAATAGGAGTAGGGGCAATTTACGGTGCCAGTGATTCTGAAAGCCTTAATTTGCAAGAAACTGTTGATGAAAACCAGCTTGACCAACCTACAAAAATGGGAGGACTGTTGGCAAGATATGTAATTTCGGTTATTGGTATTCTGGTTTTAACCTTTTTGGGAGTTAAGTTTTTTGTCCGGCAGTTAAATCCTGTCACAGACTTTGGTGACTGGATACAAATTATTGATTATATGCCCTTGGGTGCCAACAAAGGGTTTTACTTGGTAGAAATTGAAGGCAAAGGCTATGTTTTGGGGATTACTGAACAAGAGATAAGCATTCTTACTACTATTGAAAACCAGGAAAGATTGGATGAATTAAGAGGACTGTCTTTAAAAAAGAAATATTCACGCCAGTTTAAAAGAAGTTTTTGGCCCAAAAGCAATAAAAATTTTCAACAAACTTTGCAAAAACACATTAATCAAACCCAGGACCTTTTTTTAAAACATAAACAAGGAGACAAAACTTATGAAAAATAAGATGGTTTTCCTTTTAGTTCTTCTTTTCCTATTTTCTTTCTCGGTTGATAGCATGGCAGCACCTTTGCCTTTACCAAGTCTTGAGTTGGGTATCCAGGAGGCGGAATCCCCCCAAGATGTTGCCTTTAGCCTGCAACTATTAGCAATATTAACAATATTAAGCTTGGCTCCTGCCATTTTAATATTGATGACGTCTTTTACCCGAATTATTGTGGTTCTTTCTTTCGTTCGCCATGCTCTGGCGACCCAACAGATGCCACCGAACCAGGTATTAATAGGTTTAGCTTTATTTTTAACCTTTTTTATCATGGCTCCTGTATGGAATGAGATAAATCAGAATGCCTTACAGCCTTATTTGAATTAAGAAATCAGCCAAGAAGAAGCCTTTAATAATGCCTTAAAACCTATTAGGGAGTTTATGTTTAAACATACCAGGGAAAAAGATTTAGCCCTGTTTATTGATTTAGCTGAAATTGAACGGCCACAGGTTAAAGGGGATGTTCCCACTTATGTATTAATTCCTGCATTTGCCATAAGTGAATTGAAAACAGCTTTTCAAATTGGTTTTTTAATCTTTATTCCCTTTATTGTTATTGATATGGTTGTTGCCAGCACTTTAATGTCAATGGGGATGTTAATGGTACCTCCCATGATGATTTCTTTACCTTTTAAACTGCTGCTTTTTGTCTTGGTCGATGGCTGGCATTTAATCGTTGAGTCTTTGGTTTTAAGCTTTTAGTGAAGGGGGACCCCCATGACGCAGGACTATATCATCTACATAGCAAAAGAGGCGGTATATACGGTATTGTTAATTGCCGGGCCGTTATTGGCCGGCAGCATTTTGGTCGGCTTGGCCGTAAGTATTTTTCAGGCTACGACCCAAATTCAGGAGCAAACCTTGACATTTGTGCCAAAGTTAATAGTTATTTTAATAATTTTGGTTTTAGCCGGGCCCTGGATGTTAAATATTCTAGCGGATTTTACAATTAATCTTTATGAAACAATCCCAAGATTAGGAATATAGAGTCATGGAAACTATAATTTTCCTTTTGGATAAATTTCCGGTATTGCTTGTAATCCTTTTAAGAATTAGCGGTTTTTTCATATCCGCTCCTGTTTTTAATAGCCGTAACCTGCCTGTTCAGTTAAAAGCGGCTTTTACCCTATTGGTTAGTGTTTTTATTTATTTTCTTCTTTACAATACCGTTACTGTTCCTGAGATAAACTTCGGCTTTATATTTTTATTGCTCAGAGAATTTATTATTGGTTTAATTATGGGTTATACTGCTCAACTTCTTTTTTCAGCCATCCAACTGGCCGGGCAAAGTATTGACATGCAAATGGGTTTTGGAATGGTCAATGTAATGGACCCTCAAAGCGGTTTGCAGGTACCTTTAATGGGAACATTTTATAATTTATTGGCTATTTTGGTTTTTTTCCTTATTAATGGTCATCATTATTTGCTGGAAGCCTTGTTCTACTCTTATAAAGTTTTGCCATTAGGAGCTTTAAAGTTAAAGGCTTCGTTTTATTCGTTAATTACTGACCTTACGGCAGAGTTATTTATAATCGCCTTTAAATTAGCTGCCCCCATGGTTGGAGCGTTATTTATTGCCGATTTTGTAATGGGAATAATATCCCGCACCGTTCCTCAAATGAATGTTTTTTTGGTAGGTATGCCTGCAAAAATTTTATTTGGATTTTTGGTTTTATTGTTAATTGTTCCTTTTTATATTTATTTATTGACCAGTTTAATGGAAAGGTCTTTCCAAGATCTCTTTCAAATAATAAAGGTGTTGAAATGAATGGTTATTATTTAAATTTACAGCTTTTTGCCGGTGAAAAAACTGAAAAAGCGACTCCGCGTCGTCGACAAGAAGCCAGGAAAAAAGGGCAGGTTTTAAAAAGCACCGAAATAAACTCAGTATTAATTTTATTGACCTCTTTTCTGATGCTGAAATTTTTTCTGGTTTCTATGATAAGCCAGATAGAAAATTATATTTTTAACCTTTGGAGCCGATTCTCGGATATTGATATTACCCCTGAAACGATAACACCTTTATTTATTGATTTAATATTATTATTTTTAAAACTTACCGTTCCGTTATTAGGAATGGTAATAATAATCGGAGTAATAGCAAATGTAATGCAGGTAGGTTTTTTGTTCACTACCGAGACTCTCCAGTTTAAGCTATCAAGAATTAATCCGCTGGAGGGGTTTAAGAGGATCTTTTCAAAAAGAGCCTTAGTGGAGTTATTTAAAGCTGCTGCCAAAATAGGGTTAATTGCATATATAACTTTTGCCGGCATAAAAGACCAAATAAATGTTTTTCCTTACTTAATGGATATGGAAATACATAGTATTTTAAACTTTTTGGGACAAATACTTTTTAGCATTCTTTGGAAAATAACATTATTTTTAGCAATTCTGGCCATTCTGGATTATCTCTACCAAAAATTCGAATATGAAACAAATTTAAAAATGTCCAAACAGGAAGTGAAAGATGAATACAAAAACATTGAAGGTGATCCCCTGATTAAAGGGAAAATTAGAGAAAAGCAAAGGCAGATTGCTATGCGAAGAATGATGCAAGAGGTACCCCATGCCGATGTAATCATTACCAACCCTACCCACTTTGCAGTAGCGATTAAATATGATGCCCAGACCATGGATGCTCCTAAGGTAATTGCAAAAGGGAGGGATTTGGTAGCTTTAAAAATAAAAGATATTGCCAAAAAACACGGTGTAGTTATAGTTGAAGATAAGCCTTTAGCTCAAGTACTTTATTATAATGTTGAAATAAACGAGCAAATCCCTGAACACCTTTTTCAAGCGGTAGCTGAAATATTAGCCTTTGTGTATCGACTAAAGCAAAAAGCTTAGGAGGCTTGTAAATGTCAGTAACTGAAACCAGTATAGTCGATAGGATTTTTAAATATAGTGATTTAATAGTGGCTTTTGGGATTATTTTAATAGTATTAATGATGATAATTCCTCTGCCCCATTGGCTGCTAAGTATTTTGATTGTTTTTAATATAACATGCTCTTTGATAATCCTCTTGGTTTCTATGTATAACCTGGAACCTTTAGATTTTTCGGTTTTCCCCTCATTGCTGTTGATAATGACACTCTTTCGGCTGGCTTTAAATATCTCGTCGACCCGTTTGATTCTTTTGGAGGGTTATGCCGGAGAGGTTATTGCTCAATTCGGTAACTTTGTAGTAGGGGGTAACCCGGTAGTAGGACTTATAATCTTTTTTATTCTTGTTATTATTCAGTTTATAGTTATAACCAAAGGTTCCGAAAGGGTTGCCGAGGTTGCCGCTCGCTTTACTTTAGATGCAATGCCGGGCAAACAACTGGCCATTGCTGCCGATTTGAATGCTGGTTTAATCAGTGATGCCGAAGCCCGGAAAAGGCGGCAAAATGTGCAAAGGGAAGCTGATTTCTATGGAGCAATGGACGGTGCCAGTAAATTTGTTAAGGGAGATGCCATTGCCAGTATTGTAATAACCTTAATTAATATAATTGGGGGCATTATTATCGGGACTTTTCAATTGCAAATGGGTTCCCTCGCCGAAGTAGCCCAAACCTTTACCATCCTTACCGTTGGTGATGGTTTAGTAACTCAAATTCCGGCTTTATTATTGTCCACTGCCACCGGTATCACCGTAACCCGTGCCGCTTCCGAATCAAATTTAGGGTCTGATTTAACCAAACAAATATTTGCTTATCCCAAAACGCTGGCCATTGCTGCCTGTGTCTTAGCGATGTTGGCTTTTGTACCTAGCCTTCCAACTTTCCCCTTTTTGTTTATCGCAGTGGGATGTGGAATAATAGCTTATTTAATGAATAAAAGCATTCAGGTTTCTCAGGAAAAACAAGTTCAGGACCAAGAAATAAAAGAAGTAGAGCAAATAAAAAAACCGGAAAGTGTTTACTCTCTTTTAAATGTCGATATTTTAGAGCTGGAACTGGGGTATGGTTTAATCCCTCTGGTTGATACTGCCCAGGGAGGAGACTTATTAGACAGAGT
>JAAXZE010000078.1 GCA_012720075.1 Clostridia bacterium | reverse complement strand
TTCCAAAAGTATGGGGAAACCCTTACTTTGGATTTACTTCCTAACGACCCCGAAAATCTAAAAAGATGGCAGGGAGGGGATATTGTGGTTTACGGTGCCTCGCTGTGGCATATAGCCATTGTTTCCGACAAAAGGAGACCGGACGGCGTTCCCTTTATTATTCATAATGCCGGACCTACTCCCCGGGAAGAAGATTATATTCTCAAGTGGCCTTCGCCTATGATAGGGCATTTTCGGTTTCCTAAAGGAAATTAGGGAGCTGTGCTCAGTGGATAAATTAAAAAGGTTGAGGCTGAGCTTGAGTTTATTATGTGCTGCAGTGCGACAGAAAAAGATTAAAGATTTGGCCAACTTCGTTGGCCGGCTTCCGCTTCGCTAGGTTACCCAAAAGTCAATGAAAATAAACGATGCATCAATTAAAACCGGCATGCATCGGATGCATCATGTATTTTGCTTAAAAGCGGATGCATCCCCAAAGGTTTGCTTTCATCTGATGCATCATTTATTGTGCTTATTTGTGATTCTTTTCGATGTCACGATGTCGCGGCGACACGATGACACCGATTACTAAACAAAGGGAGTGTCAAAGAAAAA
This sequence comes from Clostridia bacterium, assembly GCA_012720075.1. Classification (GTDB taxonomy): domain Bacteria; phylum Bacillota; class Peptococcia; order Peptococcales; family BICA1-8; genus JAAXZE01. Next base: position 18,741 of record JAAXZE010000078.1, on the reverse strand, counting down.
ATGAACAAAGAAAGACTTTTAAAACAAATTGAATTTATTGTGGAGATAGACAAGCTGAAAAGAGTTTTAAGACAAAACGTTGTGATAGGAACCAAAAGCCAGGAGGACGATGCCCAGCATTCCTGGCATCTGGCGGTGATGGCCATAATTCTTGTGGAACATGCGGCACAAAAACTGGATATTCTTAAGGTAATTAAAATGGTGCTTATTCATGATTTGGTGGAAATCGATGCCGGGGATACTTTTTGTTATGATGAAAAGGGTTATGAAGATAAAGCCCAAAGGGAAAATAGGGCGGCCCAGCGGTTGTTTAATATCTTGCCGCAAGACCAGGCCCGGGAAATATGGCAATTGTGGCAGGAATTCGAAGCAATGGAAACTGCGGAAGCCCGTTTTGCCGCCTGTCTGGATCGGATCCAACCTTTAATTTTAAATTACCACACCCAGGGTCATACCTGGCAAAAGCCGGGCGTAAACAGTGAAAAGGTTTTAAAACGAAATGGGGTACTAAAAGATAACGCACCTTTACTTTGGGAATATGCCAAAGAAATCATAGAAAAATCCATAGAAAAAGGAATATTAAGACCTTAAGGCCGGAAAGTGGGGCCTGAAACCAAAAAGCCCTTCATTTTCCCGTAATCGGTAAAGGCATCATATAAATCCATTTCTATGTTCAGTGCTTTGCGGAAAGCTTCCCTGATGGTGGCGGAAACGGCATGTTTAAAACCGTCCATTAAAAGAATTAAACTGCCTTGCATCCCGCAATGGATAGTCCTGAAAATGGTTGTATCTTCAAAGATATTAATGTCAACATTGCTGTGGTTGACATGATCGGGCGGCCTTTTGGGCAGTGGAATATTATAGGTGTCCGTTAATTTTTCCAAAATGTCAATTTGTTTTTTCAAGGCTTCAATACCGTCTTGAAGGATAATTTTAAAGTCCTCATCTTTGGCAAAGATAAGCAAGATATTTGTTAAATGAAGATCATCATACTTGGCTATCAGTGTTTCCCAAATTACATGGGCTTCGCAAATGGTTAATAGTTTTTCCCGATCTTGATCTTTTCTGGTTATGCTTCCGATTTGTTCGGCAATTTTTGTAATTTTCATTTCCATGCACCAACTTTTTCTGGGATTTGTAATTTATTTTAGTTTAATAATTTATTTTTGATTTTATGTATACCAATATTTTTTTAGTTAAAAGTATACTTACACCGCTAAATTATCATGATAAATTTAGATAAATATTTTGTGATTTCCTTAATGAAACCGGTCCTCTGGAAAGACAAGATAAAAAGGAAATGGGAATAGAGTATTTTTCTGGAGGTTGAACCATTTTGTTTACCAATTTATTAGTTTTGGTAGTATTAATTTTGCTTAATGCCTTTTTTGCCGCTTCGGAGATAGCCATGATTTCCTTAAATGATAATAAACTCAGGGTTGCTGCCGAAGAAGGGGACAGGAAAGCTCAGCTTATTCAAAAACTGCTAAAAGAACCCAGCCGGTTCTTGGCAACAATTCAAATTGGGATTACTTTAGCCGGTTTTCTGGCCAGTGCCATAGCTTCCGAGGCCTTTGCCGACCGACTGGTTAAAATAATTTTAGACCGGGGTATGAATGTTTCTGCCCTTGTACTTAAACCTATCATTGTAGTGGCAATTACTTTGATTCTTTCTTATTTTACCTTGGTATTGGGCGAACTGGTTCCAAAAAGGCTGGCTATGCAAAACCCTGAAGCCATGTCCAAGCTGGCCGTAAAACCCCTGACTTATCTGGCTTATATCACGGCACCCTTTGTGACCTTTTTGACCCTTTCCACCAATTTTTTTATCAAAATACTGGGCGGGGATCCTAACGCGGTAAATGAAACCAACGTCAGTGAAGAAGAAATCCGCCTTATGGTTGATGTTGGGGAGGAAAAGGGCACAATCCAAGAGATCGAAAAAGAGGTAATTAACAATATTTTTGATTTTGATGAAAAAACGGCTTCCGACATAATGACCCACCGGACGGAGATTGTCAGTGTTCCCATCGATTTGGACTTGGAGTCAATAATTAACATAATAAGTGAAGAGGAATTTTCCAGAATCCCGGTTTATGAGAATTCCATCGATAATATTGTCGGCATACTCCATGTCAAAGATTTGGTTAAACTTATCAATAAAGGTTCTCTAAAAGAAGAGTTCAATTTAAAAGAAATCCTGCGCCGGCCCCTTTTTGTACCCGAAGCCAGAAGGGCCAGCGATTTGTTCAAGGACTTGCAGGAAACCAAAGTCCATATGGCCGTAGTTATTGATGAGTACGGCGGCACTGCCGGAATTGTTACAGTTGAAGATTTGCTGGAGGAAATTGTCGGAAATATTTTTGATGAATATGATTATGAAGAAGAACTGGAATATGAAAAAATTGATGAAAATACTTTTTTGTTTGACGGTACCATAAGTCTGGATGATGTGGAAAAAATAATTAATGTTAAATTGCCAACGGAAGAATATGATACTTTAAGTGGTTATTTAATCGGGCAATTAGGTAAATTCCCTGTGGAAGGCGAACAACCGGTTGTTGAATTGGACGACATCACCTTTAAAGTAGAAGAAGTTGACGAAAAAAGAATTTCCCGGGTAAAAGCATGTAGGGTTTAAAAGGAAGAAACCTGTTATTGAGCAGGTTTCTTCTTTTTTGCATTGGCAATATTCAGTTGTTAAACATAAAATGTATGGAAAAAATTTAAAAGGTGGGATGTCATTTGAGTAACCAAATCGACCCGGTAATTGTAATAAGTCAACGGTTGTATGGTCCCCGGTTAGATGTGGTTTATCCTGTAGTGGTAGGGATGACCAATTTATGGGTTCAAGATAAAATTAACCGGGATATTTATTGCTTGGTTAATTATCTTTTGAATCTGCAGGGTTATTTTGAAAATCCCATGACCACCGTTACCGGAACCTATGAATTGAAAAACAATCAAAAAGGTTTCTTAAGTTTATCCGTTATCAATTATGCCTTTTCCGGCGGAGCCCATGGGATGACTTATATTAAATCATTAAATATTGATATTGGCACTGGAAGGAATTATATGTTATCTGATTTGTTTAAGCCTGGAAGTGACTACATTGGCAGGTTGAATGAAATCATCAGAAGACAGATTAAAGAACGGCAAATTCCTGTGATAAACGAGTTTACCACTATTAAGCCGGACCAAGACTATTATATTGCCGACAAAGCACTGGTAATTTATTTTCAGCTTTATGAACTTACTCCTTATGCTTATGGTTTCCCCTACTTCCCCATATCGGTCTATGAAATCCAGGATATTATCGATGAAAACGGACCGTTAGGGAGGATGCTTTATTAGTGACTGGGAACTAGTCTTTTGGGTCATACTTATTGGTCTTGTGCCCTGTGCCCTGTACTCTGTGAATTATTGTTCAGTGTTCAGTCAGGACATAGGTAACAAAAATGGTTCAGGAGATAGGTTACATCTCATGCATGTGAAAATAATGCCTGACGCATCTGCACCTAAGTATAACTTAAAGGATGCATCACCTTTTGGGTAACTATTTTGGGATGCATCAATTTAAATTTAGCATTCATCGGATGCATCATGCATTTTGCTTGTGAGCAGATGCATCCCTAAAGGTTTACTTTCATCGGATGCAATTTATTATAATCGATGTCACGGCGACAAGATGTCATTTTTATATTAAAAAACCTGCCAAAGGGCAGGTTTTTTAATGATGTTCCGGTTCTTCCGGTTTTTTTATATCAAAGTCAACATGGGCGGCTAACATAGGGTCAAAAGCTTGGTCCAGGCCAAATATTTGGTAAAAGATAGTACCGCCTAATATAAGCAGGCCTAACCAGCCAATGTAACTTATGCCCATAAGGAAAACCTCCTTTTTAATGTTGGAAAAGTTGAAAAGGGAATATTCCTATTTGTATAATTATTATAGCATATTTTCAAATTTTACGAATTAATTTTCCAGCCGACAACCAAACTATCTTATTATAGTAAACCTCAACCTTAACCTTATTACTTTTAGAATGTTTCTGTAGAACCGTAGAACTGTAGAACGGAATAAACCCGTTAAACGGTTTATTCCTACAAAAGAGGTGAAAATAACCGGGCCAGGGATTCCATAAATTTTATGTAAAAGGGACGTTTTTCATAACCGGCAAGGGTTATCTCTTTGCAATTCTTTAAATCATTAAAAAAATCCCTTTCCAATTCTGCGCTGACTTTTTTATTATAAATAAAGGCGTTTACTTCGAAATTCAGCTTGAAGCTTCGTATGTCCATATTGGCCGAGCCGACAGAGGACACTTGACCGTCGACTACCAGAGTTTTGGCGTGGATAAAACCTGTCTGGTATTGGTAAACCTTAACCCCGGCAGCCAATAATTCACCAACGTAAGACATGGATGCCCAGAGGACAAACCTGCTGTCCGGTTTGCCGGGAAGGATAATTCTTACGTCCAGTCCGCTGAGGGCAGCATTCTTAATGGCCATATTAATGCTTTCATTGGGAACAAAATAAGGGGTTGTTAAATAAACGGATTTTTCGGCAGTGGCTATCATGGAGAAGTAGGCATGCATTATCGGCTCCCAGGGCCAGTCGGGCCCGCCGGCGGCTATCTGAAGCAGTTCTTCACCTACCTTTTCCTGAAAAACAGGGTAGTAGCAGTCTTCATCAATTTTTTCCCGGGTGGTAAAACACCAATCCTGGAGAAAGATGTGCTGGAGGATTTTGACCCCGTCTCCTTCGATGCGCAGATGAGTATCCCGCCACTCTGTAAAATCCGGTGTTTTCCCCAGGTATTCATCACCTATATTAATACCGCCGACAAAACCGATTTTGCCGTCCACAATCAAAATTTTGCGGTGATTCCGGTAATCTATTCTTTTACCGGCAAAAGGGAAGAGGAGGGGAGAAAAGGAAGCGGTTTGCACACCGTTTTCCTTTAATTTTTTTATGAAATCTTTACCCAGTTTGAGGCTGCCGTAACCGTCGTAAATAAGGCGGACTTTCACTCCTTGCCGGGCTTTTTTTATTAAAAGTTCTTGCATTTTGGTACCGATGTGGTCGTCTTTAACAATATAAAACTCCAAGTGGATATGGTGGGTAGCTTTTTCTATGGCTTCAAAAAAGCTTTGAAAGGTTTTTTCTCCGTTATTTAGTACTTGAGTTTTATTATTAATGGTGTAGGGTGAAAAGGCCGAATTGACCATCAAATCAATTAGTTTCCGTTTCTGAGGGAAATGTTTATTAATATAGTCTTGACCCTGTTTGAAAAATTGCTCTGAACCCTTTTCAATTTTGGAAAATTCCTTAAAAATTGACAGGCCTTTCTTTTGATATCGCCTGATTTTTCTAAACTTGCGGCCTACCAAGAGATAAAGAATAAAACCCAGAACCGGCAGTAAAACAAGAACCAATAACCAGGCCAGGGTTTTGGAAGGATCTTCGTTTTCAAAAAATATAACAAAGGCGATAAAAAAAACGGTTAAAGTAAAAATCAAGGCCAGAATTTCCCAGACGTGGTTTGCTAATGACAAATTTTTTCGCCCCCCATTAATGCTCCTAATTAATATGCCCTAAAATTGTAAATTTAATAGCTGTAAGTATTGAACCAAAAGGGCGGGCTTACCGGTGATAAAACCATGGCAAGATAATTCAAGGGCTTTTTTGTAAAGGGGGAGCGGGTTCCAGATTTCGGAGGGGAAATCGGTCCAAACAATAATTTGGTAACCATGGTTTTGGATTTCTCTGGCCAGTTTTTCTTCTAATAACGGAAAATAAATATTTAGAGCTGTTGCATGGCATTTTTCCAAGGCGGCTAATATTTCTTCAGGGGATTGGGCTTTTTCAATTAAAAGGGCCGTTGGATAATACCCGGAAAACTCTACGGCAATTTCTTGAGAAAAAGAAGAAATTAAGGGGTCGGAAAGGGAAAACTTGTTTAATACATGGGTTATGGCTGCAATTTTCTCTAAGTTCAATGGTTTTATCTCTAAATTAAATCTTATTTTGTGACCAAAAAGTAGGAGCATTTCCTCTAAGGGTAGAATATATTCCCCGTTTTCCAAAGGGTAACGGCAAAGCTCTTTCCAGGCAAGTTCGTCAACAGGGCCCCAGAGGGTATCCCGGTCATGGTGAAGGACAGGAATATTGTCCCGGGTTACTCTTATATCGGTTTCAATCATATCTGCTCCTTGAGCAATAGCCTGGGCGAAAGATTGGCGGGAATTATGGGGGGCATAGGCGCCGGCTCCTCGATGACCAATTACCAGCATTAGTACCACTCCGATTATTTCTTATTTACTTATACTATGTATACTTTTAATAAGTTTATTTTGTCAATAAATTTTTGAAACAATTTGACCTATACCCCTGGGTGGTTTAAAATATATCCAAAAGCCGAAGGAGGTTTTATTATGTGTGAATGTTGCGGCGGTCATCATCATGGTCATTATGAAGTTCTTAAGGTAGAAGGGATGTCCTGTGACCATTGTAAGAATGCTGTTTTAAAGGCCGTTGGCGGTTTGAACGGCGTGGAAAAAGTCGAAGTGGATCTGGTGGCTAAAGAAGTTAAAGTAGAATATAATCCCCATTTGGTAACCTTGGACGCAATTAAAGAAGTCATAAAAGAAGAAGGTTATACGGTATTATAAGAAGATAAACCGGACAAAGTAATTAATATTAATCATGAAATAAATTTTGGGGCGGCAAAAACCGCCCCGATATTTTTTGCCTGGTGAAATCCAGCCAATTCATAATCGAAATCTTTAATATTTTCTTAGCCTCAACCTTAACTCAACCTTTATTCTATTCCGCAATATGGAAATTCCCTTGCCTACATTATTTGGATGACAATTGGCAATAATGATATTTGAATGACGGGAAAGTTAAGTTAGACAAAAAGAAGAGGTTATGCTAACATTATTTATTGTTTGAAAAATTTTATCGATAGGAGGATTATTAATGCGAATAGGATTACTGCCACGACTCATTCTAGGTATCATTGCAGGTATCATTATAGGTTTTGTGATGCCCGAAAGTATTATCAGGATTTTAGTAACCTTCAGGGACATATTCGGCGAATTTTTAAACTATGTAATCCCCTTTATTATCATTGCTTTTGTTGCCCCCGGTATTGCTGACTTGGGAAAAGATGCAGGAAAACTCTTAGGTATTACAACGGGAATAGCATATTTATCAACTATAATCGCAGGATTTTCTGCTTTCTTTGTCGGGAAAGCCCTTTTGCCCGGCTTGGTTACCTCCGGCAGTGCCAGAAACCCGGAAGAAGCTTTGTTAAGCGGTTATTTTGAAATAGCAATCGACCCCTTGATGGGAGTAATGACCGCTTTAGTCACTGCTTTTCTTTTAGGTTTAGGTATGGCCGCCATTAAAAATAAATCTCTATATAATGTCCTTGATGACTTTAAAGGTATTATCGAAAAGGTTATTCAGAAAGTAATAATTCCTATCCTGCCTTTTTACATCGCCGCCGTTTTTGCCAATATGACATATGCCGGGGAAATTGTCCAGACCATGGCGACTTTTATTAAGGTTTTTGCATTAGTAATAATCTTGCACATAGTTTATCTGATTTTCCTTTATTTTATTGCTTCTCCCATGGCGGGCAACAACCCTGTTAAAGCTTTGAAAAATATGCTGCCGGCTTATTTTACGGCCATCGGAACCCAATCTTCGGCCGCCACCATTCCTGTAACTTTAAGACAAGCTAAAAACATCGTTTCCGAAGATGTGGCTGAGTTTGTCATTCCCTTATGCGCAACAATTCATCTGGCCGGAAGCACTATTACTTTAACCCTTTGTTCAATGGCGGTAATATTGATTTCCGGCGGAGTACCGGGAATAGATAGTTATGCTGCCTTCATTTTGATGCTCGGTATTACCATGATTGCGGCTCCCGGTGTACCCGGCGGTGCCGTAATGGCAGCTTTAGGGTTATTGGAGCTTTATCTGGGATTCGGCGAAACAGCCAAAGCATTGATGATAGCTCTATATTTAACTCAAGACAGCTTTGGAACGGCTGCCAATGTTACCGGAGACGGGGCTATTGCCATGATGGTGGATGGAATCAAAAAAATGTTTAAAATGCAAACGGCATAACGTATGTTAAAAAGACCGGCTCACCAAGCCGGTCTTAATTTATTAAATTTTGAACTAATGGAGTTTTACACTGTCGGCGCCGTTTTGTCTTAATATTTCCTGGGCTTTTTTGCTTTTATCATCGCTGCACTCAACGGCCACTAAGGTTTTACCTTGTTTAATATCTTCTTCATATCTTTTGCTGTCTGCTTCAGGAATACCCATATCTATCAAGGCTCCGCCAAGGCCACCGGCTGCGGCTCCCGTCAAAGCGGCTGCAATAGGACCTGCCGCTACCAGAGGACCGATTCCCGGGATAGCCAAGGCTCCTGCACCTAAAGCCAAGCCTCCTAACGCACCCAGGGAAGCGCCGGTTGTGGTGCCGTCCGCAATGGAATCACCGGTACCCATGGTCATCCCATTATCATTCCTTCGGTTTCCATCATTGTCATTCCCTTTGGTTACAACGGATATTTCTTTATCAAAACCCGCCTGTCTTAACTCTTCAGCAGCGTTTTCTGCCCGGTTTCTTGATGTGAAAACAGCAACGATTTTTTTCATTTAGTAATACCTCCTGTGTTCTTAATTTTTATAAATTTCAAGATTATTATTCCAAGATTCTTTTTAAATATTCAGCAGGAAAGCAGGAACTTATAGAGAAATTTTAAATAAAATTTACTAGAAAATTTATTATTTTGTTAAACTTGCGGAGGTAAAAATGAAAAATTTCAGAGCGGCTTCCGAAGGCTATGCCGTGTGCGGCGATATTAAGGAAATATTGATGGAAGAAGGTTATGTTGCTTTACGCATAATCCCTGAGACTTCTGCCCATCTTAAATTATGTGAGGCCAAAAAAGTAAATAAAGGTTCTTTGTTGCCAAAGGGAGCGGATACGGTGTTAGAACCGGAAAAAGTTTCCGATTACGGACCTGTTGTATTAATTGAAGAGAGTTTTACTCCATTGTCTAATGTTGAGTAAATATAAAAAAAGTTAGGAACAGCCTGGCTCAGCCGGTATCATTATTGGCCGGAACCAGCCAGGCTATAAATTTTACGAATAAACCGGCAAAAGGCAAAACGACCAAGGAACAAAAAACATTAAAGGCCGTGTGGGTATGGGCGATTTGCCGGGGAACATCGGTGCTGGACAAGCTCATGAGCATTGTAAACTGTTCAAGGAAAGGGTAGAGCAGTATAACACCTAAGACATTCAATACTACATGGGCTGCCGCGACTCTTTTTCCGTTGACACTTGCTCCAATGGAGGCCAGGACCGCTGTAAAACAAGTTCCCACGTTACTGCCCAGGATAATGGCTGTAGAAGTTATTAAATCCAGATGACCGTTTTTGGCTAAAACCAGGACAATGCCCGTCATGGCGCTGCTGGATTGAATTATTGCCGTAAAGATTATGCCGAAAATTATGGCTAAGAGATGACTGCGGGCAGTTAAGAAAAGCAAATTTTTGACTAAAGGGTTATTTATTACAAAGGAAAAAGCCATCCCCATAATATCCATTCCTAAAAAGATAAATCCCAGCCCCCAGAGAATAAAGCCCGCTATCCTCATTCTTTTTCCCAAAACAAGCATTATTAATCCGAAAAAAGTAAAAGGCCAGCCTAAAGCTTCCAACCGAAAGGCCATTATTTGCCCCGTTATGGTTGTGCCGATGTTGGTGCCTAAGATTATTCCCAAGGCTTGACCGAAAGTCATTATTCCTGTATCTACAAGGCCGATGGTAATAACCGATACTGCTCTGCTGGACTGCAAAAGGGCGGTTATAAAGGTGCCGGTCAGACATCCTTTAAGGGGCGTTGACGTAAAATTAGCAATCATTTTTTTTATATTAAAAGTTGCAATATTTTCTAAGCCAATTTTTAAAATATAGATGCCCAGCAAAAAAACGCCCAGACCCAGCAAAAAAAGGAGAATGTTTGACATCAAGGATACACCCCGTTAGAGCAACCGGTGGCCAAAACAGTCCTAATTCGGTAGTCCATTTTTAATTTATACGTTTGACCGGCAGTGGTTAGAAGTAAATTTTTTGTTCTGAAAAGAACAAGCTGATTTAATTATTGTTGGAAACATATTCTGGGGAAATGGCATATTTTCGGGGCAAAGCAATAATTGCTGAAGATTTTTATTCTTCAGGAGGAGGATTTTCTTTTAGTATCGCGAATAACTTCTTTGGTATGCAGTAAGTGAAAAAGTGTACATGTGCTGCAATTATTTGTAACGAAAGGAGGAGTATGCATGGAAAAGATTGAGTTAACTAAGGCTTTAGCACAAGGACAACAAATGTTGGCTGAAGTCACTCATGAAAGTGGTGGTGTTAGGGCTTCCAAATGTTATCAGTGCGGTAAATGTTCAGCAGGATGCCCTGTTGCCTTTGCTATGGATAAGACTCCCCGAGAAATAATGAGATTACTTCAATTAGGTCTTATGGAGGAGGCTTTGAAATCTCATACCATCTGGTTATGTGCAAGTTGTGATACTTGTTCAACCCGCTGTCCCAGAGAAGTGGATATAGCAAAGGTTATGGAGACTTTGCGGATTATCGCAAAGAAAAAAGGTTATGTAGCAGAGAAAAAATTAGACCAGTTCCATGATTTATTCCTTAAGTCGGTTGAAAGAAACGGAAGGGTCTATGAAATGGGGTTGGTTTTGGGCCGGAATATTTTAGGAATGCAGCCTTTTAAAGATGTGGAATTAAGTCCGGCTATGCTATTAAAAGGAAAATTAGCATTATTGCCCCATACCATAAAGGACAACGGCGAGGTAAAGAAAATATTTGCTAATGTCCGGAAGAGAGGTGGTAAAGTATGAAGTACGCTTATTATCCCGGGTGTTCGTTAAGCTCTACCGGTATTGAATATGATATGTCCACCAGGAAAGTAGCCAAGGCCTTAGGGGTAGAACTATGGGAAATCCCCGAGTGGAATTGCTGCGGCGCTTCCAGTGCCCATTTAACCGATCATCTTCTGGCATTGGCTTTACCGGCCAGGAATTTGGCTATTGCCGAGGAACAGGGCTTAGATATGGCAATCCCCTGTGCCGCTTGTTATGTCCGTACTAAAGCAACCGAGGTTGAGGTAAAAAGCTCGGAAGAAATGCAGAAAACCATCAGTGAAGTAATAGAACGGAAATATACCGGACAAAGCCGGGCCAGGGCTTTATTGGATGTATTTGTAAATGATGTAGGCCTGGATTCAATAAATGCTTTAGTCCATAAACCTTTGAAGGGATTAAAAGTAGTAAGCTATTACGGCTGTTTATTGGTTCGGCCGCCCAAATACGGTTTTGATGATCCGGAAGATCCTCAGAGCATGGATAAATTAGTTGAAGCTTTGGGGGCAACTCCGGTGGACTGGGCTTTTAAAACCGAATGTTGCAGCGGAGCCCATGCTATTGCCAAATCAGAGGTTGGCCTGCCCATGATTGAGAAAATTTTGGCGGCGGCTAAAGAATCAGGTGCCGATTGCATAGCAACTGCTTGTCCTTTGTGCATGTGCAACCTGGATATGCGTCAAGGTCAGGCTGGGTCTAAATTTGGCCGTAGTTATAATCTCCCGGTCTTTTATTTTACCGAATTGATGGGTATTGCCCTAGGAATAAAACCGGAGGAATTAGGTGTCAATAAGCATTTTGTTGATGCTTCCGGAATCATTAAGAAGCTCAACGAAGCCGAAGGCAGGAGGGAGACTGCATGAAGCGAGTAGGTGTTTTTATCTGCCACTGCGGTTCCAATATTGCAGGTGCGGTAGATTGCGAAAAAGTAGCGGAAAATGCCAAGAGTTTTCCAGGTGTAGCATTTAGCACCGACTATAAATATATGTGTTCCGAACCGGGGCAGGAATTAATCAAAAAGGCCATTAAAGACCATAAGTTGGACAGAATTGTTGTGGCTTCCTGCTCACCGCGGATGCATGAGCCCACTTTCCGTCGCTGTCTGGAAAGCGGTGGATTGAACGCTTATCTTTTGGAAATGGCCAATATCAGGGAGCATTGTTCCTGGGTTCACCCTGATGATAAAGAAAAAGCTACCTGGAAAGCTACCGAATTAGTGAGAATGGCGGTAGCCAAGGTATTGAAAAACGAACCTCTCCAAAGATCAACCATACCCATTACCAAACGGGCTCTGGTTATCGGCGGAGGTATTGCCGGAATTCAGGCAGCATTGGATATAGCCAATGCCGGCCATATTGTTGATATAGTAGAAAAGGAACCTTCCATAGGCGGAAAAATGGCCCAGATTGATAAAACCTTCCCGACTCTGGACTGTTCTGCCTGTATTTTAACGCCCAAAATGGTTGAAGCAGCCAACCATCCCAATATCAATCTGATTACCTATTCGGAAATTGAGAATGTGGAAGGTTATGTGGGCAATTTTGACGTTACAATTCGTAAAAAGGCCCGTTCGGTAGACATGACCCTTTGTACCGGTTGTGGGACCTGTATGCAAAAATGTCCTACCAAAGTACCCAGTGAATTTGAAATGTTAATGACGGACCGGAGGGCAATCTATACTCCTTTCCCCCAAGCTATACCCAACAAGCCGGTAATCGACAGGAAAAACTGCCGTTACTTTACTACAGGGAAATGCCGGGTATGTGAAAAAATATGTCCGACAAAGGCTGTCGACTATACCCAAGAGGACGAACTGGTTACCCAACGTTACGGGGCCATTGTGGTTGCCACAGGGTTTGATCTTTTTGACCACAGTGTCTATGGTGAATATGGTTACGGAAAATACAAGGATGTCATAACCGGACTGCATTTTGAAAGATTAATTAATGCTTCCGGACCTACCATGGGTAAAATCAAACGGCCTTCCGACGGCAAAGTGCCTAAAGATGTGGTGTTTATTAAATGTGTCGGTTCCAGGGACGAAGCCAAAGGCAAGGCTTATTGTTCCAAAACCTGCTGTATGTACACTGCCAAGCATGCAACTTTAGTACGGGAAAAAATTAAGGATTCCAATGTATATGTCTTTTATATGGACGTCCGGACTCCTGGAAAAGGTTATGATGAATTCTATACCAGGACAACGGACCAGTTTGGGGCTAAGTATATTCGCGGCAGGGTTTCCAAGATCTACGAAAAAGGCGATAAATTAATAGTCAGAGGCGAAGATACCCTTTTAGGCCGGCCGGTAGAGGTTGAGGCCGATATGGTTGTTTTGGCTACGGCCATGGTGGCCCAGCCCGATGCCGCAAAACTGGCCCAGATGGTTGGTTTCTCTTATGACCAGGATAATTTCTATACCGAAGCCCATCCCAAGCTGGCTCCGGTAGAAACCCATACCGCCGGTGTATTCTTGGCCGGGGCTTGTCAGGGACCAAAAGATATCCCCGAATCGGTAGCCCAAGCCAGTGCCGCTGCTGCTAAAGCTTGCGGTCTCTTATCCAAAGAAGAAATGCCGACTGAACCAATAGTTTCCTGTGTAAATGAAGCCATTTGTGCCGGCTGCGGAATGTGCGTACCGGTATGTCCATATAAAGCTCTGGATCTCAAAGTGATTCAGGAACGGGCACATGGCAAGACGATAACCCGGAAAGTTGCCACAGTAAACAGCGGTTTGTGCCAAGGCTGCGGCGCTTGTACGGTAGCTTGCCGTTCTGCTGCCTTGAATTTGAAACACTTTACCAATGAACAAATCTTAGCGGAGGTGGATGCATTATGTCTGTAAAGGAGGCACAAGCAAACTGGGAACCCAAAATCCTGGTTTTCGCCTGTAACTGGTGTACTTATGCCGGCGCCGATTTGGCCGGTTTAAGCCGTCTGCAATACCCGCCTAATGTCCGGGTCCTCCGCGTTCCTTGCTCGGGCCGGGTTAATCCCCAGTTTGTCATCAGGGCTTTTCAAAGGGGCATTGACGGGGTTTTGGTGGCAGGCTGTCACCCCGGTGACTGTCACTATGTAACGGGTAACTATTTTACCCGCAGAAGATATTTATTAATGCAAAGACTATTGCAGTATGTCGGTGTTGACCCTGAGCGTTTCCAAGCCAGGTGGATATCCGGTTCCGAGGGTCCGAAATTCCAACAGGTTGTTAAGGAAATTACCGAACAAATTAGGGCTATGGGGCCTAACAGGAAGTTGAGGGATGCCCAATGAGTGATAAAGTAAAGAAAATGCAGGAAATTGCCCGGGAAATTTTGGAAAAGGGCGAAGCCAAAGTTGTTATCGGTTGGGAAAAAGGAACACATTGGTACCTTTCACCTCCGGCTTTTATCGATAAGCCCGAAGAGGTGGAAAGGCTGGTCTGGGATGACTTTTGCCATAATAACCTCAGCAAGTATCTCAAGGATTATGTTAACCATGAAGGAAAAGTGGCCATTTTCGTCAAAGGCTGTGATTCCCGCGCCTTTAACAGGCTATTGCAGGATAAACAAATTGAGCGTGATAAGGTTATTCTGATCGGTATTCCCTGCCATGGTTTGAAAGACCAGGATAAGGCCAAAGAATTAGGAGAAAACGCCGATATTCCCAAAGCCAAGAAGTGCGTGGAGTGCAGATACCCCAATCCCTTGGTCTATGATTATTTTATTGGCGAGGAGAAGGCTTTGGATGAAGTGGCTGCTGCCAGTGAAGCCCGGGATTTCAGTGACGTGGAAGCCATTGAAACTTTAAGTCCCGATGAAAAATATGAGTTTTGGAACAAACAATATGAGCGCTGTCTACGCTGCTATGCCTGCCGTAATGTCTGCCCCGCTTGCAGCTGTCGGGAATGTATTTTCGACCAGACCCGGGTAGGATGGATCGGCAAAGCCAATAATGCCAGCGAAAATCAATTCTTTGCTTTGACCAGGGCTATGCATGTGGCCGGTCTTTGCATTGAATGCGGTGAATGTGAACGGGTTTGCCCGATGAATATTCCCATTATGCTTTTAAATAAAAAGTTAATCAAAGACATTAACCTTTTATTCGGCCCATATGATGCCGGCGTTGATGTCGATGGAAAATTACCCCTTGGTCATTTTGATAAAAATGATCCGGAAGAGTTTATGTAGGGAGGTGCAAGGATGAAGACTGTTCTTAAAACTAAGCTGCCTGAGCTGTTTGAAAAACTGGCCAATAACTACACGGTATTTGTTCCGGCAAAAATAGAGGGAATTTCCAGGTTTGCTCCCTACCAAAACGGTCTGGAATTGGCTTTAGAGGAAAATGTACTAATGCCTCCCAAGGATATTTTCTTTCCTCAGACCGAAAAGATGTACAAGTTTAAAGCCAAAGACCAATATTTAGAAATCGAGGACTTGCCTCCTGAAGAAGGTCAGCAGGTTATTTTCGGAGTACGCTCCTGTGATTTGAAAAGTATTGACTGTTTAGACCAGGTTTTTCTCACCAAGGGTTTTGTCGATGCTTTTTACCAAGATAAAAGGGATAGAAGCATTTTAATCGGTTTAAGCTGTGTTAAACCGATGGAAAATTGTTTCTGTTCTTCCATGGGCGTTGACCCTCAAAAAGGCGTAGGCGCCGATATTCAGGCTTATGATTTGGGAGATAAAGTCGGATTTGAGGCAATTACTGAAAAAGGCCGGGAATTATTAGGCAAAATTGAAACATTGCTGGTGGAAGAAGCGGCTTCAGTTCCGGCGGTAGAAAAGTTTGTTTTGACAGCCGATATTGAAGGGGTACCGGAAAAATTAAAAAATATGTTTGACCATCCCATTTGGGACGATATTTGCCGGAAATGCCTGAATTGCAGTGTTTGTGCCTTTGTCTGCCCCACCTGCCATTGCTTTGATATTGCCAGTGAAGTAAGAGGGGAAGACGGTACCAAGATTCGGTGCTGGGATACCTGTATGTTTGATGAATATACCAGAATGGCCGGCGGCCATCAGCCTAGGCCCGGCAAAAAGGAAAGGGTCAGAAACCGTTTCATGCACAAACTCCGTTATTTCCCGGAAAGATATGATATGCTTCTCTGTACCGGCTGCGGCCGTTGTGTAGCCAAGTGCCCGGTAAATTTGGATATCACGGCGGTAATTAGGAAGATTAAGGAAGCAGAATAAATATTATCACCTCGTCTCACAAATGGGGGTGCTACTTTCCTTTGTCATCCTAAGGGAGGTACCATTCCCCCATGTCATCCAGGCTATTGCTATACATTCGATGTCATGATGTCTCGGTGACATGACGGCACGATATTATAGTGGATGATGAAATCAGGGCACAGGTCACAGAGTACAGGATACATGACCCCAAAATATGCTCCAAACACTAGTCACCAGTAACTTAATAATAAAGGAGGGAATATAGTGGCGGTTACTGCTGAAGATGTTAAAAAAATTAACCCCTTGGTTCCCATACGGGCTAAAGTAATCAAGATTGTACAAGAAACCCCTGATGTTAAAACTTTTCATATAAGTACCATGGATGATAAAAAACCCTTTGACCCTATGCCGGGACAACTGGGGATGCTCTCTCTGCCTGCTATAGGGGAAGCTATGTTTTCCGTTACCAATAAAGGTGAAAGCCATATAGAAATGGCAATTAAATCGGTAGGGCAACTGACCGAAGCTTTGCATGAAATTGAAGTAGGTCAGGAGGTAGGAATCCGGGGCCCCTATGGTAATGGTTTCCCTGTTGACTATTGTAAAGGTAAAGATATTCTTTTTATCGGCGGAGGTATTGGCTTGGCCCCTGTCCGCAGTTTAATCATGCATTGCATTAAAAACAGGGATGATTATGGAAAATTAACCGTTGTTTATGGCGCCAGATCCAAGGCTGATCTCTGTTTCAAAGAAGATTTATTTGAAAATTGGCCTAAAGTTCCCAATATGGATGTTTTTGTTACCATCGACCGGGAAGAAGAAGGTTGGGACGGTCATGTGGGATTTGTCCCGGCTTATGTTGAAGAACTGGCTCCCAAACCGCAGGTTACGGTACTGTGCGGTCCGCCGGTTATGATTAAGTTTACTTTACCTACTTTGCAAAAAATGAATTTTAAAGACCAAGATATTATTACTACTTTGGAGTTGCGGATGAAGTGCGGTATCGGCAAATGCGGCCGCTGCAACATAGGTTCCTGTTATGTTTGCCTTGACGGCCCGGTATTTACCATGGAACAGCTCAAAGATTTGCCGCCTGAATATTAATAATCAAATAGTTATTAAGAAGTTAGTATTAATTTTTGTTAAAGAAATCGGGTGCATTACCCGGTTTCTTTGTTTTGAATATAAAATTTTCGATTTTTAACTAATAATTATTGTAGGATATTACAATAATTTGGCGAATAGATAAAATATTTAAGAATATTGAGGTGGTTATTTTACTAAATAAAGACACTAAAAAAATATTTTATTTTAAAGGGAAGAAATTACAGAAAAATTAAAAAAACTGTATTTTTTTGGTAGGAAAAAATTTTTTTATGTAGAATTTAATATAAGGAGGGGTATAATGCTTGAGTTGCCATTAATGGGACTAATATTTCAGGGTATCCCTGAACAGATTGGGGTTGTAATGGTAGCGTTTGCAATAGCAAATCTTCCATTTAATATAAAAAAAATTTTTTTTAGTGGTTCCATATTAGCTATTTGTGCCTATTTTATAAGGATGCTCCCAATTACCTTTGGAGTTCATACTGTTGTTTTAGTAGGGTTGCTTATTTTTATTTTATATAGATTTGGAAATGTAAACATCAATGCTTCAATTTTTTCAGTTCTTATTAGTTTCTTGTTATTAATTATTTATGAAATGCTTAGCTTTTCAGTCATAGTAAATAGAACAGGCTTATCCTACGAAGAAATTTTAATGAATCAAAACTACAGATTTTTAATTGCTTTACCCCATATCCTATTACTTTATTTAACAGCTTTTTTAATTAAAAAGTATCGAAATAGACCCTTAAAGCAAGGTGGTTTTTATGGATGATTATTTAAAGATTAGTACATATCTATCTAATATTATTACTAAAGATTTAGATTACAGTGATGAAAAAAAGGAAATAGTTACATATGCAATTGAAATGCTTTTTCTTACAATTATTGGTTTTATTGCTATAATAACTGTTGCATTATTGTTTGATGCCGTTTATCCTGCAGCAATTGCGGCAGTTTTTGGAGGTATTCTTAGACGGGTTTCAGGGGGAGCACATTTTAATACCCCATTTAAATGTTTAGCAATTGGAGCTTTGGTTTACGGAATAATAGGTATTTTAGCAAAGTACGTCCATACCCATCTTCCGTCAAGCTTAATATATTTAGGTTTTTTCTCAGCCCTTTTTATTATTGGATATTATGCACCTGTTGACTCTAAGGAAAAACCGATTAATTCCCCTATCTTGAGAAGAAATTTGAAAATAGCTTCAATTGTTTTTGTAATTATTTCAATAATTATTGCTTATATAAGCAGTGATGTTTTATTTGTTACCGGCATGCTTTTTGGAATAGCTTATCAAGCAATTTCTTTATTGCCATTATTTAATAAAAGGAGGTGAAAATATGAAGAAATATTTATTTTCAGTTATAGCATCGTTATTAGTATTATTAGCTAGCGCAAGTTCAGTTTTCGCCTGCGGCTTTTGGTATTACCAACCAAAAACTCCAAAATCTTTACAAAAATAGTCAAAATGAGGTGACTTAGTCACCTCATTAGAATTCTTGGAAGGTGCAAGTA
>JAAXZE010000077.1 GCA_012720075.1 Clostridia bacterium | reverse complement strand
TTCGCATAAAAATATACCATCGACATGTTACCATGTACTCATTTTACCTCCTTAGGTCGAGTAGATAACTTAGATGTAATCCCGCAAACCCAGTAAAATCTAGGCTTACAGTCTTGACATCAATACTACCGTCTCAACATGTCCGGTCTGGGGAAAAAGGTCCACAGGCTGTATTTCATTAACCTTGTACCCGTTAGCCGCCAGATACTTTAAATCCCTGGCCAGGGTTGCGGGGCTGCAGGAAACATAAACAACCCTTTCCGGCCGGGCGTTTACTATTGCCTCCAAAAGCTCCGGGGCACAGCCTTTTCGCGGGGGGGCAACGATAATGACATCTGCCCTGCCCCCTTCTTTTAACCACCGGGGCAGCCATTTTTCCGCCTTGCCCACCACAAATTGGGTATTGGTGATATTATTGAGGTTGGCGTTTTCCCGGGCATCCTGGATTGCCGCCTCCACAACTTCAACTCCTATCACCTTTTGGGCCTGGGAAGAGATAAAGATAGCTATACTTCCTATCCCGCAATAGGCATCAATTACCGTTTCCTTTCCGGAAAGGCTTGCAAATTCCAAAGCCTTTTCATATAAAACCCGGGCTTGTTCATTGTTGACCTGGAAAAAAGACTGGGGAGATATTTTAAAGACATAGGGACCTATGGTGTCTCGCAAATACTCCTTGCCACTCCTCAGAATAAATTTATTTCCTAGTATAACGGGGCTTTTACCCTTGTTGATATTCTGGTAAACGGACCGGACCTGAGGAAAGACCACCTCCACACTCTTTGTTACTTCTGCCAATTCCCATTTTTCCGTACCGGTAATAAAGATAAGCATTATTTCTCCCGTGGCTTTGCTCTCCCGGACCATGATATTGCGCAAATAACCTTCTCCGGTATTATTGGGGTTAAAAACGGTGATTTCTCTTAAAGTCAATTGCTCTTCCAAATAATCCAAAAGGCTGTTTACTACGGAGCTAAAAAGCAGGCTTTCCTTGACTGGAACAAATTCATGGGAGCCGGGCTCGTAAAAACCAAGCCTTACCCGGCCATCAACTTTATCCAAATGGAAATGGCCTTTGTTTCTGTAGCGCCAGGGATATTCCATTCCGATAATCGGCGAAACATCAGCGTCAATGCCGCCGATTTTATTTAAAGCGTCTTTTACCAGTTGGGTCTTAAACTCCAGCTGTTTTTCATAACTGATGTGCTGTAATTGGCAGCCGCCGCATTGGTCAAAAAACCTGCAGGGTGGTTCTGTCCTGAAAGGAACGGGCTCAATAATCCTCACCAGAACGCCTTTAGCAAAATTCTTTTTGACCTCGGAAATTTCGGCTTTTATTTTTTCCCCCGGAATGGCTCCCGGTACAAAAACGGCAAAATTTTTTACCCGGCCTACTCCTTCCCCTTCCAGGGTAAGTCCGGTTATGGTCATTTCATATCTCTGACCTAGCTTTACAGGCAAATCTTTCAATTTTATCCCCCATTTAGAATTAATATGGTCTTTTTGTATCCCGATATTAACGGTTCTTTATGACAGCTAAATTCTACCATAACAATATTTCACTTTAAAGTTTTAACCAAAATGACACAGCTAGGCTTAAAAGATTATAGTTGGAAAACAAAAACCCCTTTCAAGGCATATGTCCTTGAAAGGAGCACTTTCCTAAACCATCATCTTGCAGATATTATTGGTGAATTCCACCGGGTCATCAATGGGCAGACCTTCGATCAGCAGGGCCTGGTTATACAATAGATCGGTGTACAGCTTAAGTTTGTCCTTGTCCTTCTCATAAGCATCCTTGAGAGCTTTAAAAACATCATGGTTGACATTAATCTCCAGGATCTTGTCAGCTTTGATTTTCTGTTGATTATAGGGCATGGCGTTAAGAACCTTTTCCATTTCGATGGTTAGTTCGCCCTCACTGGACAGGCAAACGGGATGATTTTTCAACCTCTTGGAAGCCTTAACGGCTTTAACTTTATCCCCCAGGTGATTTTTCATATACTCGAACAATTCCTTATGCTCACTATTTTCAGCAGAATCCGTTTTTTCTTCCGGTTCGATTCCTAAATCATCGGCCGATACCGATTTGAATTCCTTATCTTTATAGCTCATCAGCATCCGGATGGCGAATTCATCAACATCATCGGTAAAATATAATATTTCATAGCCTTTATCGGCTACCAGCTCCGTTTGCGGCAGTTTTTCTATGCGCTCAATGGAATCCCCTGAGGCATAATATATATATTTCTGGTCTTCCGGCATGCGGGAAACATACTCATCCAAAGTAACCATTTTCTTTTCTTTGGAAGAATAAAAGATGATCAAATCCTGCAAAACATCCTTATTGCTGCCGAATTCGCTGTAAAGACCGTACTTTAACTGCCGGCCGAATATTTTAAAGAATTCTTCATATTTTTCCCTTTCATTTTTCAAGAGATCCAATAGCTCATTTTTAATTTTGGTTTTAATATTTTTGGCCATCAGTTTTAACTGCCGGTCATGCTGCAACATTTCTCGGGAAATATTCAGAGATAAATCGTCGGAATCCACCATTCCCTTGACAAAGCTGAAGTAATCGGGCAAAAGATCGGGACATTTCTTCATGATCAATACACCGTTGGAATAGAGCTCCAAACCTTTTTCATATTCCTTGGTGTAAAAGTCAAAGGGCATTTTCTCCGGAATAAACAAAATAGCTCTGTAATTGACGGCGCCTTCGGCATTAATATGGATATATCTTAAAGGCTTATCAAAACCATAGTGCTTTTCGGAATAAAACTTTTCATAATCTTCTTTGGTAAGTTCATTCTTATTCCTTCTCCAGATGGGAACCATGCTGTTAATAACTTGTTCTTCTTTATGTTCTTCGAACTCACCTTTACTGCCCTCTTTAAGTTTTCTTACCGTAACATCCATTTTGATGGGATATCTTATAAAATCGGAATACTTTCTGATAATGGACCTGATTCTATATTCATCCAGGAATTGATCATAATCTTCATCTTCGGTGTTCTTTTTAATCTTCAGAATAACATCGGTTCCGACGGTATCTCTCTCCGCCTTCTCAATGGTATACCCCTCAGCCCCCTGGGATTCCCATTTGTAGGCTTCAGCACTGCCTAAAGCTTTACTGATAACGGTAACCACATCAGCAACCATAAACGCAGAGTAAAATCCTACACCAAACTGGCCGATTATGTCATAACCGTCTTTTATCTCATTTTCTTTTTTGAAGGCCAAGGACCCGCTTTGGGCTATGACCCCCAAGTTATTTTCCAGTTCTTCTTTGGTCATTCCGATACCGGTATCGGAAACTTTCAAAATCCTCTTTTCTCTATCGACCGTTACCTTAATATAATAGTTGTTTTTATCAAATTTAATGGAATCATCGGTCAATGCCCTGTAATAGATTTTGTCAATGGCATCACTGGCATTGGAAATCAATTCCCTTAAAAAGATCTCTTTATGGGTATAAATGGAGTTAATCATTAAATCCAGCAATCTTTTGGATTCCGCCTGAAATTGTTTAAGTTCCAAAAAATCTCCTCCCTTTCTATAATAAAAACTTTGATTATTAAAACGTCTCCTAATGGTGTAGGATTACCTGCATCTATTTTAGCACTCACTTTAATAGAGTGCTAACACTATTTATATAACAAATTACCGGTTTTATTTCAATATCCCGGTGAATACCATACCAATCCAAGGCGAAAGCTATTTATAGTGGAGAACGGGAATTGGAATGGAGAATGGGAAGTGTTAATGGATAATGGAGAATGGAGAATTGAGAATTGAGAATGGGAAGATTAAAGGTTGAGGTTGAGGTTGAGGTTAAGGTTGAGGTTAAGGTTGAGGTTAAAGATTAGAGATTAGAGATAATGGATTGGAGGTTTTATTATTTTGATTGGTTTTGGGTTTAGAAAGGAAGGATTGCAATTTTGAGCAGTACTATTGAGTTTTGTAAAATAATAAGGGAAATTTTGGCCAAACCTTTATGTCTGCCTAAATCGGGCAGGTATCTGGACCTGGCCCAAGTCAGCGACCTTAACGGGATTAATCCCGAGGAAAGGGAAAATGATTGGCCTGACCAAAATCCTATTGCCGAAGCTACTCACCTCATCATCGAAACCATGATAGGCTGTAATTTAACCTTAACCAAGATGGGCATCAATGAATTATTAAAAGCCTATTTGAGGTTTATAAATTCGGAAAACGAAAAAGATTGTACGGAACTTTTTTCCGATTATATCTATGAAATCTATCTCTACGGTTTAAAGACCGATTACCCATATACCGATCTCCTTTGGAACTACTTAAGCAACTGTTTTCATGTTGTTTCCCAATATTTGCTGGAAAAAGGATATACGGAAGGCTGCCGGATTTTTCTGCAGCAAATTGCCGCTATGGGTAAAGCCGCTGCCCAAAAAGGTCTACATACCAGTACCATCCAGCATTTTCTTCACACTTTGGAATTAAGGGCCAAGGAACTAAACCAATCTGAGCTGGCGGCAGCAGCCAAAAATCATCGCTTCAATCTGGAAATTTTCTAAGGAGGAGCCATGTTTAATCATACCCTGTATCCTTTTATTGTCATCAGTATGATTGGCGGCCTGTTAACCCTCTTAAGCTCAGTAGGTATTTTCATCTCGTTAATAATCCAAAGAAAAGTAGAAAGACTGCAAGCCATTCTTGAAGAGTTCATCGATTTATCTTACCAAAGCGATTTGAATTTAAGCGGAAAAATGTTCAATTTAATTGAGAAATATCAAATGCACTATATTTTGCCCGCTAATCCCCGCCGGATTATCATGGGCTATATGAATATTACCATCGGCCTGACTGCCGCCTTTTGGCTGAGCCTGTATTTTCTAAGCTTTGAAGGCCCTTTCCGGTGGATAAGCATCCTCTATTTATTGCCCCTGGTGGCCTTGACTTTAATCATGTTCTGGTTTCGCAAGCTCCTCAAGTATGTAATCAATATTGAAAATACGCCCCTTTTAGGAGCCATCATTCCTGCACCCAAAAGGCTGCGAAGCATTTCCTATTTATCCAGTTTCATTAATGTTTCGGTAAAATCGGTCTTAAAACAAGCCCGCTTAAGCTTATTGCTGAAAAAATACGGCGAAGAAAATAACGAGCCCTGGACCGTTGTTTTAAAAGAGGAGTTATCCTTCGACGACTTTTTTTATTTTGTCATTTGCAGTACGGAAAAGGACACGGTTTTTGTTTCCTTCGGAGAAATAATCTTTGATTTTCCCAATGACGCCATTACCGGAAAACCTTCACCTATCAAAAAGAATCTTAACATCCCGTTGGGAGAAGCGGTGATGAATGTGGAGCCGGAAGAGTTAAAAGCCCATATTCTCATTTTCACCCGAGGAGAAAAGCATCCCATCAATTACCTCTTTAAATTAAAAAAGGGCGGCAAGAATTATTACGCCCCCGCAGATAATCCCGAAGTTACCATCGACCATCAAATAACCTATTGTATTGAGGATAACAAAATAATCCTGCTCAAAAACGAGAGTCCCCTTCCCTTTATCAAAGAATTTGCCCATCTGTTCAACCTCAACGGCATAAGGCTCTATTTAGGCGAAATTAGCCAAGGCAAAACCGTCGATAAAAATCTTAAAACCTCTACGGAATCAGTTTTCGTTGACTAAGATGTCGCTTCCTTCAATGGTATAGCGAAGGGAAGGCATTTTCTCCTGTTTAAGCAAATCTAATAACAATTCATCATTTATTTCCCGGTGGTTAAAAACCACCAGCCGGGCTTTAAATCCTTCCTCAATTTTCCCTGTTTTTTCCCCCAGCAATTCTCCCCGCCAGCCGGTCAGGAGATAAAAGGCCGTGACAACATCTTCGGCTTGAGGTTTTTTCTTCTCGGGCATTATCCAAGCCAGTGCCGTCTGGTCACCGCTCATGTCGTTCAGAGTGAGACCGCCGTGGATAAGGGCCTGGGCACTTTTCCCTTCCCAGCTTTTATCCCGGGCCTGGGAAATTATTATCCTGTCTGCCGGATAACGTTTTAAAGCAGTAGCCAAATCCCGTTTAACCCATCCCATGTCGGAAGGCCATTCCACTTTTTGCGGAGCTACGGTAAAACCGGCGGCATTTAAGATTTTTGCCCCGTCGGTTTTAAGATCATTACCTATTTTAATTATTTCCCCGTTTCTAATTCCGATCTCCCCTCGCTTTATTTCCCCGCGGGAACCGTCTATCATCCGGGCGTTTTTTATTACCAAGTCATAGGAATCTTGGGCCCGAAACTGCCCGGTGTTACCACCGGCCTTGGCAACCTCAAATACCGTAAAGGTAAAGAAAAAACTGATTAACAGGGATATTAAACTTAAAACAATCAATTTAACGGTTCTCACAACAACCCATCCTTTTCCCATTTAAACAAACTGCGGCGCTAAATAAATAAGTATTGTCATTATCCCGTTCCAAACCCCGTGGGCGATTATGGAACAATAAAGGGACCCGGATTTTTCATAGAGCCAGTTTAACCAGATACCGCCAAAGGACAAGGGAATCATGCGAAACCAATCAAAATGAAGTCCGCCGAAAATTAAGGAAGTTACTATAATACCCTTAAAAACTCCCATTCTACTCCGCAAAGCCGGATACAAAAAACCCCGAAAATATAATTCTTCGCTGACAGGCGCCAGCAGAGAAACGACGATAAAAGGGATAACCTTTTCCCATCCGGTTTGGGCGCTCACAATTATTTCCTCGATGGGCTGTGGCTTTATTTCCACCGGAAAAAGCCGGCTGAGAAGAGCCCCTATTAATAAAACCACAAAAAATAAGATTATACCGTTGAGCAAACCTGTCTTTAACCACCGGCCCGACCGGGTTTTTACCAATCCCAAATATTTAATGCTCAGTTTATATTTACCCAAGACAATAAGTCCAATGAAAAAAAGAAACAAAAAGGTTTGAATAATACTGCTTATTAAAAGTTTATTTATTAGGGTTATGCCTCCCGGCAAAAAGCCCGTCAAAAAAATAAGCCATTCCTGACCAAAATTTCTAATTATAAGCGCCAGTACATTGATCACAATTAATACCGCCAAGGCTTCCAAGATTCCCCAAGGCGGATTTGCGGGTGGCAACGATTTATTCATGACATCCTCCAAACATTATTCTGCTACATTCATTTTTATTTTCATAACTAGTATAACAGAACATTTCCTGAAGCAAAAAGTTATTTTTGCATATACTAAATTTAAACATAAAAAGGAGGCAAAAAAATGTGGCAGTGGTTTTTTATATTTTTTGTAATCTTATTAATGTTGATAGTTCACTTTATCAGTTCCCGCAGAGATAAACCCTTTCCCGGTATAAAAGCATTTTTTCCCCGCTATAACGAGGAAACCGGCGAGGAACTAGCTCCCTATTATAAGAATAAAAGCCAGCTTTTTATAGAAAAACTGACCAAGGCACCTTTACCTTATTTTGAAACAACCATTAACCTCTATGAAAAAAGCTCCAATTGTTTGAAGGTCGAATGGTCCGTTGGCGACAACTTTAAAAATTACCTTGCCCAAAAAATGGGACCGGATTTTTGGGAAAAGAGCCAAGGGGTTTTACGGGTCAATTACACCGGCGCGCCCAATCCTTATTACCAAGATATCCCTGTTGACTTAAAGGAAAAACAGAAAGAAATAACGATAAATGCACCGGGCCAGACCGTGAATTGCCAACTGGGAATAATTACCGACAGAGGGCTTTATATGCCCATTGCCCAGTCCAATGATGTCATCATACCCAAAAATAATTAATAATTAAGACATATAATCCCGAGAACAATACGGTAATAAGGGCAAAAGACCTATTCCACCGCAAGGAGATCACAAAGGAACTTTCCTTGAGCAATCCGCCGGCTAAGATATTAAAAGGGGCGAAGGGCGAAGTAATCATTGAGACGGTATAAGCGCCTACAAGGGTTAAAGCATAGGCTAAATCACTTAGTCCCAGAGCCCCGGCCGGTATACTAAGGCCTAGGGCAGTAACTGTTATAACATGGTGAATGCCTGCCGCCGAAAGCAGGGCGGTTATAAAAACGATGGCTTCAACGATGATAAAAGTCGAGTATCCTGAAATATTTCCAAAGAGAACCTCCAGTATTTTTTGTAAGGGTGTATTAGCCAAGACCACCCCCAAAAAACCAACACTCAGGAAAAATACCAGTTCATTTTTGACCTGCAAAATAATCTGATCATAGCTTCTTAACTGTTGCCAAAATTCTCTAAATTTATTTATTAAAAGCGACCAAAAAGAAGCATATAAAAAAGCCAATATGCCAACCAAAAGCATCATGCTGCTGAACCGCAAAATTCTCTCTCCGATAACAACTGCGCTAAAAAGTCCCAAAATATTCAATATGAGGAAGGCAAATTTCTTTTTGCTTTCAGCCGGTTCAGGAATTTTTTGAATACAGGAACTAATCAGGATTTGGCTTTCTTTGTCAAAATAAAAAAGAAAATTACCAATCAATAAAACCATTAGTCCATAAAAAAAGCCAACTAGGAAAAACCGGTTAAAGGGAACGCCGGTATAATAAAGGACCAAATTAACGGAAGCAAAATAGGGAGACCAAGCAATACAGCTGGCAAAGCCCACGGAATAAACCTTGCCTAAAAATTTAGGCGGTAAATTTACAGCCTCAATTAAATCATTTATAACCCTAATGGCTCCCAGATTGGCAATAGAAGCCAAGCCAAAAACGGAGCCGCTAAGAGCGGTAAACAAACGCCGGCCTTTTGCAGCGTTCTTGCTGACCAGATAATTTACCGTTTCTAAATAACCACCGGCCTTTAAGGGAATGGAAAGGACAGGAACCATTATAAATACTATAGCCAAATGCAGATTTTTGGTAATTCCTTCAAACCATACGCTAATAGGCATTTGGTATTTTAAGATCAGGAAATGCCCTATTAAAAGGGAAATGATACTCATAAAAAAAGCAGTACCTCTGGCTAAAAATAAAGAAGATAGTATGACTACGCAAAGAATAATGATTTTTATTTCGGAAAATACTTTTAAATTTATGAATTCTTGCAGATAAACAACACCCAGAAGCAGCAACACGCTGATAAAGTAAATCCTTTCCAAATATCGTGACAATTCTTTACCCTTCCTTTAATCTTAATTTAAATTATTACACGTTATTTATTATATTTTTATCATAATGAGAAGTAAACTCAAGTTCAATAAGACTCTTACCGGGAAATATTAAATTTATCCGGTCTTGAAGGACAAAAAAGCGGACTTCCATCCTGATAGTGGAAGTCCACCGGCTTTTAATTATTAAGTATTTCCTTTAATAATTTATTGACCACACCGGGATTAGCCTGACCTTTGGTCTCCTTCATGATCTGACCCACCAAAAAGCCGAGAGCCTTTTCCTTACCTGCTTTAAAGTCTTCAACGGATTTGGGAT
>JAAXZE010000076.1 GCA_012720075.1 Clostridia bacterium | reverse complement strand
CTAGTAAACTTAATACACCGATAAAAGCATAACCTATTGGTTTTATTTTTCTAACTTTCTTTGGTGAAGGCTTTTGCTGCTCAGTTTTATTTTCCCCAAGAGAAAGGTCTTCAAAAACCAAGGTATCATCAGAAGCATGACCAGACTGCACAGGAACGGGCTTTTCCTTTGACGGATAATGTTCCAAAAACTCCCCTGATTCGTTTGCCATTTTTCCCAGTAAAGCCATTCGCAAATCAAGACGCAGCTTAGCTACATTTTCATAACGCTCATCAGGTTTTTTATTAATAGCTTTTAAAATAATTTTCTCCATTGCCTCAGTAATATGGGGATTATACTGGGACGGAGGCACCGGTTGGTTTTGAATGTGCATTAAAGCCACACTGATAGGGGATTCCCCTTCAAAAGGAAGCCGGCCGGTAACCATTTGATAAAGGACAATACCTAAAGAATATATATCTGACTTTTCATCGGTTATTTCACCTTTGGCCTGTTCAGGAGAAAAATAATGAACAGACCCAATTATACCTCGGGTATGAGTGACAGTAGCGGTACTGGCGGCCCTTGCTATTCCGAAATCAGTTACTTTGCCCCTTCCCCCTCGAGTAATCAATATATTGTGGGGTTTAATATCTCTGTGAACGATGGAATTCTCATGGGCATGTTCTAAAGCATCACAAATCTGTTTAACAATATCAATAACCTCATTTAAGGGTAAAGGAGCTCTTTCATCGATAATTTCTTTTAAAGTTTTCCCTTTGACGTATTCCATTACCAGGTAATGTATATGTTGATCCCGACCTACATCATAGATATTCACTATATTGGGATGGGATAAACTGGCGACGGCTTGGGCTTCCCGTCGAAAACGGCGAACAAAATCATTATCACTGGCATACTGTTCTCTTAATACTTTTAGAGCAACTATACGATTTAAAAAAATATCTTTAGCCTGGTAGACTAAGGACATGCCTCCTCCACCAATCAAAGCCAATATTTCGTATCTATTTGCAATTTTTTTGCCTATCATGCTCCCACCTCTTTATTCAAGGGCTGCTTCAAGTAAAGATTTAGCAATAGGGGCAGATGCTTCCCCTCCCCGTCCTCCGTTTTCCACTATAGTTACAACAGCTATCTGGGGATTTTCTACCGGAGCAATGCCTACAAACCAGGCATGAGGATCTCCTCGGCCATTTTCCGCAGTTCCGGTTTTGCCGGCTATTTCTATCAATTGTGACTTTGCTTTAGTCCCTGTTCCGGCTAAAACCGAAAATTCCATGCCCTCAAGGATTTTCTGAGCTTCTTTTTCTGAACAAACCCTGCCTAAAATAAGGGGCTCCTCTTTTTTAATAATTTCCCCATGTCGGTTTTCTATCTTATCAACAATCCGAGGCTGCATCAGCAACCCACCGTTTGCTATGGCTCCGCTCCAAATAGCCATATGGATAGGAGTTACTAAAACTTCACCCTGTCCAATAATACTGAAAGCCTTATCTACCCCGTCCAAACCCTGTCCAAGTTGAGCTCGGGCAATGGGCAGTTCAGGACTGGAGAAATCAGAAGTAAAAAGAAAGCTCCTTTTTATTTCTTCCTCGATCTGTTCCCAAGAAAAATCTAGGAAATGCTTAATAAAAAAGAGATTACTGGAATAACCCAGGGCCTCTTTAAAACTTAATACCGGTCTATATTTTAAATCACTGACATGATAACCATCAATAATTAATTCAGGTTCAAGAATTAAAGGTTCTTCAGCAACTTCATGTTTAAGTTTTAAAAGAATGCTTCCGGTAATAATCTTAAAGACCGAACCCGGTGGATAAAGGCCTTGGGTAGCTCTGTTCAAAAAAACTTCATCAAAGTCATTTTGATATCTTTCCCAATTTTTTTCTAAATTGTTAGGGTCAAAAGAAGGGCTGGAAACCAGCGTCAAGATATTTCCCGTTTTGACATCCAAGATAACGGTAGCCCCTTTTTTCCCTTGATGTAAACGCCATGCCAATTGTTGTAATTGAGGATTAATTGTAGTGTATATATTAAAGCCTTTTCGATTATTACTAATAAAACCAGGCTTTATTTCCGAAACCGCTAATAGAGTTTTATTTAAAGATTTTTCCAACCCGGCTTTTTCATATTTTTCCGATGCATAACCGATTATATGAGCACAAGCTTCACCCAGCGGATAAATTCGTTTGGATTGATCAGCAGAGTTGCATGCCAAT
Source organism: Clostridia bacterium (assembly GCA_012720075.1). Classification (GTDB taxonomy): domain Bacteria; phylum Bacillota; class Peptococcia; order Peptococcales; family BICA1-8; genus JAAXZE01. The sequence continues at coordinate 14,032 of JAAXZE010000076.1, read as the reverse complement.
ACGGTGCCATCTGCAGCAAAAATATATCCACGGTCAGTATAAGTCTCTATCAGTTTCCAGCGCGGATTTAACGGATGATTTACCAAATCCTGAGCTTTTAAAACCTGCCAAAATATCAGATTTATAAACAGTGCCAAAAAGATAAGGCCAAAAAAAAGGTTAATATTTTTCAGCCGATGTTTTATTGAAAAGGGTACATAATCCTTTTCTTTGCCGGAATAAATAATGAGACCCAACATTAGAAAACTGGTTATTGTTGAACTTCCCCCGTAACTAATAAAAGGAAGAGGTATGCCTGTTAAGGGAATAAGTTTGGTAACTCCACCCATAATCACAAAAGCTTGGATGACAATAAGAAAAGTAAAACCGGAGCTTAAAAGCCTCCTTCCCATGGTAGGAATACATCCGGCTTTTCGCAAAGAAATAATGGCGAAAAATAAATATAGTAACGATACTCCATAGGTACCCAGTAATCCCAGTTGTTCCCCAATAACAGTAAAAACAAAATCAGTATGGGCTTCCGGAATTAGATAGGGAGTACCGGCCCCTAATCCCAAGCCTACTATGCCCCCGCTGGCTAAGGCAAAAAGGGATTGTAAGATTTGATAGCCACTATTGTCCGGATCCTGCCATGGGTTTAACCAGTTATGAATTCTAATCTGAACGTGAGGAAAAAAGTAATAAGCTAAACCGGCCCAGATTATTAATAAGATAAGCCCCCAGAAAGCTTGGTTTAGTTGCCCTGAAGCAAAATACAAGATTAATAAAAAAGATAAATAAAAAATTAGTGCCGTACCTAAATCTCTTTGTAAAACCAGTAAGCCAACACAAACCCCGGTTCCTAACCAGAGCGGCCAAGCTTCTTTAAAAGAAATCCTATCGTTTTTTTTGAACCAACCGGCAAGAAAAATAAGATAAGAGATTTTAGCCGCTTCAGAGGGTTGAAAACGAAAACCGCCAAAATCCAGCCAACTTTTGGCGCCCCCGATACGAATTCCTAGTATCAAAGGCAAAAAAAGCAATAAAAAGGTTAGAAAAAGCCAAAAAAATTTATATTTTACAATAAGATCATAGGGAATAATCGAAAAAAGTTTTAAAGATAAAACCAGAAAAAAACATCCCAATATTATCCACAGTAAATGTTTATAGGCCAGCTGGGGTTCCAATCTAATTATAATAAGCCAGCCTATTATCACCATCATTGCAATTAATGAAAATAATGGACTTTCTTCGCCCCAAATTTTATTAATCAGAAAATTGGTCAAATATAAAACAAGTATCAAAAATAATGTCGGCAATAAAAGCTTTGCCATTTCTTGCAGATGAACGTCTAAGGACATAAACCCAGCCAGTCCTAAAAAAGCTGCCAAATGCAGATAAGTGAAATTATTAACTTTACTGGTCGTCATAACTTATCAGTATTACAGTAATATTGTCAACTCCACCCCGCTCCAGAGCGGTTTGAACCAGCCGGTTTACAGTCCTTTTTAGGTCATAACCGTTCTTTAAAATCTCAGCCAAGATTTCATTATCATTAAGCAAATTATAGAGACCGTCGGTGCATAATAATACCAGATCTCCTGATTTGATTTTATATTCACTAATATCAATTTCCACTTTCTTTTCGGTTCCTAAAGCCCGAGTAAGAATATTTCGATGAGGATGACGATATGCTTCGCTTTCTGTCAATTCCCCTTTTCTAAGCAACTCGCCTACCAAGGAATGGTCATTGGTCAAAAGTTTAATGGTATTATCCCGTATTAAGTATGCTCGGCTGTCACCTATATGGCCAATGATAAGCTGGTCATCGATAAAAAGGGCAGCGGTGATGGTAGTTCCCATCCCGGAATAACAGGTATTTTGCTGGGATTCTTGATAAATCAGTTCGTTGGCAATTTGAATGGCCTGGCATAAACCTTCGCCTTTGGAAGTAGCTATCACTTCAGAAGTTAAATATTTATCCAATGTTTTAATGGCAATGGAACTTGCCCGTTCTCCTGCTTCATGACCGCCCATTCCATCTGCTACAACAAAAAGTCCCCTGTTTTTATCGGTTAAAAAACTATCCTCATTGGCCTTCCGGACTAATCCGATATTGGTTAATGAATTGACGTGCATTATCCCACCTCATCAGCTGCAAGGTAATCCCTGCAAATTCAAAAACTTCTCCAGGCATTATTTTTTTTATGTTGGCAGAGTGTTCCAAATACAAATCCCCGTTTTTTACAAATAACCTATGGCCCTGAAATTTTACTTGTTCATTCTGGTAAAGGACTAGCGCCTGCCCCGGTTTCAATTGATGGCTATTGAAATCCAAATGTCCTTCAATTACTAAAAATATCGCCGCAGGTTCAGAAAAACGTTCCTTGATTAACTCTTTAAATATTAAGACTAAAAATCCAAAAAGGATTATGAGAATCAAGGCTTGCCACCAATAAGCCAATAACCACAATTTACTCCACCACTTTTCCCCTTAATTGCCCGCAAGCGGCTAATATATCGGTACCTCTTTCTTCCCGAATACTAACCTCAATGCCGCCGTCGGTTAGTACCGCTAAAAACTCTTTAATCTTTTTTTGATCCGGTCTTTGATATTTTTCAGTGACCACAGGATTGACGGGTATTAAATTAACATGACAGAAAAGACGTCGTAAATAATGGGCCAATTCTTTGGCATGTTGTTTTGCATCATTAAAACCTTCTATTAAAGCATATTCAAAGGTTATTCTTCGACCGGTTTTCTGGTTGTAATAGAGACAGGCCTTTTTCAACTCTTTTAAAGGATACTTGTTATTTATAGGCATGATTTGGGAACGCAAATTATCCGTCGGAGCATGCAGGGAAACAGCCAAAACCAAATCCAAATCCATATCTGCCAATTCTATTATTTTTGGTACTATTCCACATGTAGATAAAGTAATCCTTCTTATACCAATATTTTGACCATAGGGTGCATTTAATAACCTAATGGACTTGAGAACATTGGCAAAGTTTGCCATTGGTTCCCCCATTCCCATATAAACTACATTGCCAATAATTTCATTATCATCTTTAAGATAATTATTCACCGTATAAACTTGACTTAGGATCTCGCCGGCTGTTAAATTGCGCTGAAAACCACTAAGACCGGTGGCGCAAAAACCACACCCCATGGCACAGCCAACCTGACTTGATACGCACAAGGTATTTCTCTGTTTGCTTTTGGTGCCACGATACCTCATTAGAACACATTCCAGAAAATTTCCGTCTTCTAAACCGAATAAAAATTTCTCTGTGCCATCCCTGGATACCTGTTTTTTTACCAGTTTCAGCACGGTAATCTTTGAGTATTCACCAAGCTTGTTCTTAAGGTTCTGACTAAAGTTACCGATTTGTCCAAGGCTTTCTACGCCCTTTTGATGGATCCATTGTGCTAATTGCTTGGCTCGAAAGGGGGGTTCATTTATTTCCCGCATCAGGGCTTCCATTTCTTCCAAATCTAAAGAACGCAATTCAATTTTTGTCATTTTATATCATTTCCTTTTCATCCGCGCTATAAAAAAGCCGTCCATTTGATGTCTAAAAGGCAAAAACTGTATCCATCCTTCTTGCCCATCCTGGGATTCATAAGGAAGAAATTTTACTAAATTTCTATCCAAATAAAAATCCTGATTATTATTTAAAAAATCTTCAATGACATCATTGTTTTCTTCCCTGGTAATTGTACAGGTACTGTAGACCAAAACGCCTCCGGGCTTGACCAGCCGAGCAGCCTCCTGTAAGATCTCCTTTTGAATAATTTGGAGTTCGGTTATATCCTGGCTGTTTTTGCGCCACCTGGCATCAGGTCGTCTCCCCAACACTCCCAAACCCGAGCAAGGGGCATCAACCAAAACTGCATCAACCGGTTGTTTTACTACCTCACCGGCCAGTCTTGCATCTTTTAAATAGACTTCTACATTGGTAATCCCTAATCTTTGGCATGTTTGTCTGATTAGTTCCAAACGATGTTCATGAACGTCAAATGCCAATATTTTTCCGGTATTTTCCATCAATTGAGCCATATGACTGGTTTTTCCCCCAGGTCCGCTGCATACGTCCAAAATTATTTGCTCTTTTTCCGGTGCAACGACATGACCAACCACCATGGAACTTTCATCCTGAACGGTAAACATTCCACTTTTAAAAGCCTCCAGCCGCCCCACTTCAATACTGTCCATTATTTTTACCCCTTCTGGGATCTTTTCACTGGCCAGGCATTTAATACCTTGGTCCTGTAATCTTTCCATCAGTTCCTTCCGGCTTGTCCTAAGGGTATTGGTCCTTACCCATAAAGGGGAAGGACTGTTAAAAAAAATACATAATTGTATTGTGTTTTCAACTCCGAAGTCTTCTACCCACCTCTTAACCAGCCATTCGGGAAAAGAATAATAAACACTTATATGCTGAACTGGATCTTTATGAACACAAGGATATACTATTGTATCTTTTTTCCGTTCAATATTCCGCAATACACCGTTAACAAACTTTACTGTTCCCGAATGTCCATATTTTTTCGCTAATTTTACCGACTCATTAATGGCAGCAGAAACCGGGACTTTATCTAAAAAAAGTATTTGATAAAGTCCCAGCCGAATAATATTTCTGATCCAAGGTGCCATTTTTTGAACCTTGGGTTTAGCGAATTGATTGATAACCCAATCCAAACGGCCTTTATATTTTACACAACCATAGACCAACTCGGTAACCAATCCCTTATCCCGGGGATCGGCAAGTTTAAACCGGTCAAAGGCTTGATCTAAGGCGATATTGGCATAGGCCGCTTCTTCATTAATTTGATAAAGTACCTTAAGAGCAAGATGACGTGCTTCCATTTAATCCTCTCTATTCCCTAACATTCCTGAAATAACCAATAATCTTAACAGGTTCAAGAAAGCCATTAACGCTGCTGCCACATAAGTTAATGCAGCGGCGTCCAAAACCTTTTTTGTTCCAAAAAGTTCTTCTCGGTTTAAAAAGCCCTGGTCATCTAAAATTGATAGAGCCCGAGAACTGGCATTATACTCCACCGGCAAAGTAATAAGCTGGAAAAAGACAACGGCGGTAAACAATAAAACACCTAGTTGGGCCAAAGAAGGACTGCCCATTAATAGGCCTATCAGTAACAATGGGAAGGCCAAGGTAGAGCCAATCTGGGTCACCGGAATAATGCCATTGCGAATATAGAGTGGCAAGTATCCTGTATCATGTTGAATAGCATGCCCAACTTCATGGGCTGCTACACCTAAAGACGCTAAGGAAGTCCCCCTATATACTTCACTGGATAGTCTGACTTTGCGGGTTCTAGGGTCATAGTGGTCCGATAAATGACCGCCAGTCATCTCTATTTCCACATCATACAGTCCATAACTATCTAAAATACTCCTGGCAACTTGAGCTCCCGTAATGCCCCTTTGAGATAAAATTTGGGAATACCTTTGGAAAGTTGATTGAACTTTGCCTTGGGCATACAAAGCTAAAATAATTCCAGGAATTAAAAGAATCATTGTAGGGTCAAAGAATAAACCAGGAAAATACATTAACAATCTCCTCCTTTGAGAAAAAAGTTTATTGATCTTTCAACTTGACATAGATTAACTTTTGTATTAAAGCATGGTCCTTCGGGTCGTTCGTTAACAACTCCGATTACCGGGACCTTGTCAACATCCTGAATACCACTGGTTAAATCCCTTTCACAGGCAATGGCCACTATTGCTTCCGGATTTTTTTCCTTAATAAATTTACGCGCAAAAGTTCCTCCGGTGGCTACCACCAATTGGGTACCTTTTTCGCGGCATAAAGTAAGCAAATCTCCAATAGGACATTGACCACAGCAGCGACAGTTATTAACGTTTACAGTAATCTTATGGGGACACTGGACTCTCTGCAAACAGTGGGGCGCCAAAACTAAAATCTTATCGGGCGAAATTTGAGGTTGTTGCAATCTTACCAGTTGATTGCTCACCTGAATATAGGAATTTTTTATTTTTTCATCATTAATCCCCAAAAGTTTCCCTAACTTTAAAGCCATTGGAAAGAGAAAATCGATAGCATTTTTTATAAAAATATTTGATCCTTTAATGATGTTGAGACTCCACAAACTATAGACCAAAAAGAACAAACCTACGGCAATGAAAATAAATAAGAGAATAAAAAATACCAACGCTAAAGTTAAGATAATTTGGTTGATTATTAAATATTGCTTGGAAACCAACCACCAGGCAAAGAGAAAAATAAGAACAAGGGTCAGCAAACTGAAAGCCATTAATATAATAAACAATCGCTTCCGGGTTTCATACATTTTCTTCACCCATGCACTGTCCGGGACGGATTCCATATCCATTGACAAAAGATAAGGCAGTCATAGGCTTTTTCCCGGCGGGCTGTACCATTTTAATTAAAACAGGCTCATCGCCGGTACCGACCCAGAAACCCTCTTCCTCTAATTTAACGATTTCCCCGGGTTTTCTTTGTTCATTTCCTGAATATTTTTCTAAAGAAGTCTCCCATATTTTTAGCCTTGCACCTTTGAATAAAGTATACGCTCCGGGCCAAGGATTCATACCCCTTATCAGGTTATGGATATCCTCCTTCTTATTATTCCAGTTTATTTTTTCATGTTCTTTTGATAAAAGTGGAGCGTAACTGGCTTGAGCTTCATCCTGGGGTACCGGGACCACTTGCCCACTGGCGATTTTTTCCAAAGTTTCTACTAAAAGTTCGGCTCCCAGTATCGCTAATTGGTCATGAAGTTGTCCCACAGTCATTTGGTCGTCAATTTTTATACTTTTTTTTAAAAGCATTGGACCGGTATCAAGGCCTTCATCCATGAGCATGGTCGTTACACCGGTTTCCTTTTCTCCATTGATTATTGCCCAATGAAGGGGCGCGGCTCCACGATACTTGGGAAGGAGAGAGGCATGAACATTTATACAGCCCATAGGAGGCAACCGGAGAATTTCCGGAGGCAAAATCTGGCCGTAGGCTACAACAACCACGGCTTCCAGCTGGAGTTTCCTTAATATTTCTATGAATGCCGGTTCTTTTATTTTTTCCGGCTGATAGATAGTCAGACCTACTTCCAGAGCCTTAACTTTAACCGGTGAAGGCAATAACTTTTGGCCCCGGCCTTGGGGTCGATCGGGTTGCGTTACCACTCCCACGACTTGATGTCCCTTTATTACCAATAATTCCAAGGTGTTAACCGCAAATTGAGGAGTTCCCATGAAAACAACACGCATAGCAATTACTCCTGTTTTCGAAGATTTTTAGCCTTATCAACAAAGAGAATGCCGTCTAAATGGTCTATTTCATGTTGGAAAGCTCTGGCCAACAGGCCTTCCCCTTCCAATACTACCTCTTTTCCTTCCGGAGTCAGTCCCTTCACTTTAACCTTTGCGGCTCTGGTAACCTCCCCTACCAATCCGGGAAAACTAAGACATCCTTCAGCATCGGTTTGCTCACCGCTGACCTTTATAATTTCAGGATTAATCAAAGCGATTAACCCTTGGCCAACGTCAATAACAATAACCCGTTTTGACACCCCTACCTGTGGTGCTGCCAGACCCACACCGTTAGCATCATACATGGTTTCAGCCATATTGTTAATAAGTTTGATAATATTAGGGGTTATTTTATTTACAACTTTTGATTTTTCCCTTAATATGGGATCTTCCTTTTTAATAATATTGTATATTGCCATATCCACATCTCCTATCATTATGAACTATAGCTTTATGCCAAATGGTAAAAACTTTGTTTTGATTTAAAATCTCTGTTTTGTATATGAACCTTTGGCAAATTTAAATTGACCACAAAAGGTAGATTATAGTAATTATAGAATACTTTGCGGTTCAACATCAATAATTACTCTTAAAGTATTATTAATATACTTTATATTGAGCCTCTGTAAACCAAATCGAAAGGCTTCTCGTAAAAGATTTAAGTTTTTTCCTTTTAATATCATTTGCCACCGGTAACGATTTTTAATTTTAGCAATGGGTGCTTGGGCAGGCCCTAAGATATCCACGCCCTGGGTATATTTATTTTTTATAATTTGGGATAACTCCTCCAAAAACACAATGATATTCTGTTCCTGATAATCACTAGCCAGCACTCTTAGCAAAGAGCTGAAAGGAGGATAATCCATCATTCTTCTGACCTCTATTTCCTGTTGATAGAACTCTCTAAAATCCTGATTTTTTCCGGCAATAATTGAATAATGGTCAGGATTATAGGTCTGGACAATTACCCTGCCTTCTTTTTCTCCTCTCCCTGCCCTTCCCGCAACCTGGGTCAATAATTGAAAGGTCCGCTCACCGGAATTATAATCGGGAAGATTTAAAGAAGTATCGGCGGCAATTACTCCCACTAAAGTAACATTAGGAAAATCCAAACCTTTGGTGATCATTTGGGTCCCTACTAAAATATCCGTTTCACCTTTTTTAAAAGCACCCAGAAGATTTTGGTGGGCATTCTTAGTTCCTGTAGTATCAACATCCATCCGGGCCACTTTAGCCTCCGGCCAAAACCGGCGTATTTCATGGACCACCTGTTCTGTACCTGTGCCAAAATAGCGAATAAAGGCGCTTCCACAGCTGGGACAACGTTTGGGAACGAGGATTTTGTAATTACAATAATGACATCTCATCTCTCCCGGCATAGCATGGTATGTTAAGGGAATAGAACAATATTGACATTTCAGTGGTGTTCCGCACTCCCGGCAAAGAACAAAAGTTGAAAACCCGCGGCGATTTAGAAATAAGATAACCTGTTCTTTTTTATTGAGAGTTTGGGTAATGGCTGCGGTCAGTTCCCTGCTGAAAATGCTTCTATTGCCGGTCTTGAATTCCTCCCGCATATCAACCACTTTGACCTGAGGCAGCGGTTGAGGAGTAGCCCTTTGGGGCATTTCAATCAAAGTATATTGACCCGTTTGGGCGCGATAAAAGCTTTCCAAAGAAGGTGTTGCGCTTCCTAAAATCAAAATACCGTTAACTAACTGAATTCTTTTTAAAGCAACATCTCTTGCATGGTATCTGGGGTCCGGTTCACTTTGTTTGTATGTGTTTTCGTGTTCTTCATCAATGATAATTAAACCTAAATTTCTAACCGGTGCAAAAATGGCGCTGCGGACACCGATAATAACCTGGGCCTGTCCGGTCCTCAAACTTTCCCAGACATCCAGCCGTTCTCCTTGGGATAAATTACTGTGCATGACTACAACTTTATCCCCTAATACACTTTTGAAACGTCCTACTATCTGGGGGGTTAAAGCTATTTCAGGGACCAACATTATGACCCCTTTACCTTTTTTAATGGCGGTTTTTATAGAGGCCAGATAAACTTCGGTTTTACCGCTTCCGGTCACACCGTGAATTAAAAAAACCTCTGAGGAACCGGAACCCATTTTCTCCGCAATAATTTGGACCGCTTTTTCCTGGTAGTGATTTAAAGTCAAAACCGTGGTATTGGCAAATTCCGGGCTAGTTTGAGGCAGCCGTTTTTCTTCCACCGCAGCCGGCTGGACTAAGCCTTTTTTGACCAGGCTGTTTAAGGTAGAAGGGTCAGTATTGAATAAATGGCAAAGCTGGGCTTTGGTTTGAGGTCCATTTTTCAATAAATAAGAATATATTGCTTTTTGTTTAGGCGCTCTGTTCAAAGCATCTTCTGGCAAATTTCCATTTAAAGGGACGGCTCTGTAAATAGTTGTTGTTTTTTTCTTTCCAAGAGGAGCAAATCTCCAATATAAAGTAACTAAACCTCTGGTTTGCAAATCTTCCAATGTTTGCAAAGATTTTGAACCGTAATTTTGGGTTATCATATCAAGCCTTTCCGGTCCCTTTTCCAATTCAGATACTAAACTACTAACCAAAGGGTCAAGCTTTGATAAGATATTAATAATCTCGTCTTTATCTTTGTTGTTCTCAAGTTTTACCCATTTTTCCTTTTTTATTCGGGCATAGGGAGGCAAAATATAATCTAAAACTTTATGCAAAGGGCTAAGATAATAAGCGCTAACCCACCGGGCAAGTTCTACCATTTCCTGGGAAATTAACGGTTCCTCATCAATTATTTCTTTTATATTTTTTAAGTTTTCTTTTGGTTCCTCGGCAATAAATTCTACAATAAAACCTTCGCAAACCTGGGCCCCAAAGGGAACCAGAACCCGGCAGCCCACCTGTAATATATTTTCCATATCAGGAGGAACATAATAGTAATAAATCTCTTTTTGTACTTTGGCCCCAATGTTTACGCATACGGCAGCTATTTTTGACAAAATTTTTCCTCCTTTAATTTTTAATACCCTTTATTTATTTATATTTTAGCATATTTGGAAATAGGTCGTAGGGCCCTTTCATTTTTTCAGACCAGGGATAATCAAAAAAGTTGGGTTTTCCCCAACTTTTTATATACCTACTTCTTTTATTAATTGTTCAACCTTATCTAACTTTTCCCAAGGCAAATCCAGGTCCGTTCTGCCGAAATGGCCATAAGCGGCAACCTGTTTATAAATAGGCCTTCTTAGGTCCAGTTCCTTGATGATAGCAGCCGGTCTTAAGTCAAATATTTTTTTGATTGCTTCAGAAATTTTTTCTTCTGAAACCTTTTGGGTGCCAAAGGTTTCTACCAAAATGGAAACAGGCTGGGCAACACCAATGGCATAAGCCAGTTGAATTTCACAACGGTCGGCCAAACCGGCAGCCACAACGTTTTTAGCTACATATCTGGCCGCATAAGCCCCGGACCTGTCAACCTTTGTAGGATCTTTTCCTGAAAAGGCTCCGCCTCCGTGACGGGCCATACCGCCATATGTATCAACAATTATCTTTCGTCCGGTTAACCCGGAATCTCCCTGAGGACCTCCAATTACAAAACGACCTGTTGGGTTAATGAGATAACGGGTTTTGGCATCGATTAATTCCGGTGGCAATACCGGTTTAATGACTGCCTCGATGACGTCTTCCCGAATCTTTTCTAACGAAGCTTCGGGGCTATGTTGAGTCGAAATAACCACGGTATCAATTCGTATTGGTTTGTCATTTTCATACTCAATGGTTACCTGGGATTTGCCATCGGGCAGCAAATAATCCAAGGTATTGTTTTTTCTCACATCACTGAGTTTTTTAGTTAACTTATGGGCCAAAGAAATGGGCAAAGGCATGTATTCAGGAGTTTCATTGGATGCATAGCCGAACATCATCCCTTGGTCTCCTGCACCAATAGCCTCAATTGCCTCATCGGTCATTTCACCGGTTTTGGCTTCCAGAGCTTTATCTACTCCTAAAGCTATATCTGGTGACTGTTCATCTATAGAAGTCAATACTGCACAAGTATCACAGTCAAATCCATATTTTGCCCTGGTATATCCAATATTTCTAATTGTTTCTCTGGCTACTTTGGGAATATCTACATAACAATCGGTAGTTATTTCCCCCATTACTAAAACTAAACCGGTGGTAACCGCCGTCTCACAAGCTACTCTGGCTTTGGGGTCTTTTTCCAAAATAGCATCAAGGACTGCATCGGAAATCTGATCGCATATTTTATCCGGATGACCTTCGGTAACAGATTCCGAGGTGAAAAATCTACGCATTCCAATCACTCCTTATTATTTAGCATGAGAACTTCATCAAGGATAATATCAGCAATCTTTTCTTTTGTCAGTAAAGGAATATCCTTTTCAGCCCCGTCTTTAAAATATAAAGTTACCTTATTTGTGTCACTTTCAAAACCGGCTCCTTGGGCGGTAACATCATTAGCGACAATCAGATCAACATTTTTGTTTAATAATTTTTTCTGAGCGTTTTCTTTTAAATCGTTAGTTTCTGCGGCAAAGCCAACTAAAATTCTGTTGCCCTTATTTTTCCCCAAAAAGCTTAAAATATCTGGATTTCTTTCCAATTTTATTTGCATATCCGTTTCACTTTTCTTTATCTTTAAAGACGAATAGCTTTGGGGCCGATAGTCGGCAACGGCAGCTGATTTTATTATTATATCGTGTTTTTCAAATAATTCTTTTACCACGTTAAACATTTGTTCAGCTGTTTCCACGGAAATAAAATCTACCCCTTGAGGTTTGTCCAAATTTGTGGGTCCGGAAACTAAGGTAACCCTGGCCCCCCTCCGTTGAGCACATTGGGCTAGAGCATAACCCATTTTCCCACTGCTGCGGTTGGTAATATACCGTACAGGATCAATAGGCTCTCGAGTGGGACCTGCTGTAATTAAGATGTTTTTTCCGCTTAAATCTTTTTTTTCTAAGCGCAAAAGGAAATCAACGATTTCCTCCGGTTCCTTCATTCTTCCTTTTCCACTGTAGCCACAAGCCAAATTTCCCTCATCAGGGCCAATAAAAAAATAACCTAATTGTTTGAGCTTTTGGATATTGCTTTGTACGATGGGATTATTATACATATTGACATTCATGGCAGGCGCCAGTATTACTTTCCCTTTCGTTGCCATAACGGCAGTAGTCAGAAAATCATCGGCAATACCGGAAGCAATTTTGCCAATGATATTGGCTGTTGCAGGCGCAATTAAAAAAAAATCGGCCAAGTCTGCTATTGCTACATGTTCTACATTCCACTTTACCGGTTCCTTAAACATATCGGTCATTACCGGATTTCCTGATAAAGTGCGCAATGTAAGGGGTGTTAAAAAAGCCTGGGCACCCTCCGTCATAATGCAATGAACCTGGGCCCCTAATTTTTTCAACCTGCTTACCACTTCCGCTGCTTTGTAAGCGGCAATTCCGCCGGTAACACCAACTACAACGGTTTTATTACTTAACATAAGTCTAACTCCAATCAAATTTTAATCGGTTCCTTTTTGCCATTCAGGCAAATTGAGACTATTTTATACCGGTCTTAGTTCTTTCATAAGTTATTTTTCCGGCTGCTATCTCAAATAATGCCTTAGTTACCGGTTTTTTGGAATCGGTATCTACCAAAACAGGAGACCCCTCGACGATGCTCCTTGCCCTTTTTGCAGCGGCAACAACCAATGAGTATTTGCTGTCTACCTTTAATAATAAATCATCTATTGAAGGTTTTATCATATAAATCCTCCTTTTTACCTATAAGCATAGATTATCTATTTTACTTCTTTGAATTTTACACTTTTCGGCAATAATAATAGCTTTAATTTTTTCAACGGCTTTCTCAACCTGATCATTTATGACAACATAGTCATAATTGTACATGGAAAGCATTTCTTCTCTGGCACAGCTCAACCTTTTTTTGATTTCCGATATATCTTCAGTACCCCTGTTGGTTATCCTGTTTTCCAGTTCTTGCATCGATGGAGGAGCAATAAAAATCAGTACACCGTCAGGTTTGTTTTCCCTAACCTTTTGGGCCCCTTGAGGGTCAATTTCCAATATACAATCTTTCCCCGCCGAAAGTGTTTCTTCAACAAATTTCCTGGGTGTTCCGTAGTAATTATCATAAACTCTGGCCCATTCTAAAAATCCATTTTCTTCTATCATATTTTCAAATTTTTCTTTGGTGAGAAAAAAATACTCTCTCCCATCCACTTCTCCAGGCCTAGGCTTTCTGGTTGTTGCCGAAATAGAATATTGTATATCGATTTCCTTCAATAAACTTTTGCATATAGTACCTTTTCCTGCACCGGAAGGCCCGGATAATACTATCAATATTCCTTCCTTGCTAGCCACATTAAACAACTCCTTTATTCTTCTTGCTCTTCATTCTGCAATGGAGTATCTTTTGCCGATAAACGATGAGCCACCGTTTCGGGCTGAACGGCAGAAAGTATAACATGATCACTGTCAGTAATAACTACCGCCCGGGTCCTCCGGCCGTATGTAGCATCAATTAACATACCCCGATCTCTGGCTTCTTGAATTATTCTTTTTATGGGAGCAGATTCAGGACTGACAATTGCTACAATTCTATTGGCCGAAACAATATTACCAAATCCTATATTTATTAATTTAATACTCATTTGGTCCTCCTAAGATATAGTAACTTGTAACAGATAACTAGTTACT
>JAAXZE010000006.1 GCA_012720075.1 Clostridia bacterium | reverse complement strand
ATTTAAAAGATACAAAATTGATAGTTTAAATTAAGTGCCGGGTCAAACAGTTCATAATTCTAATCCTCAGCCGCCTGCGTTCTTTTTTCAATCTCGCTAAGGCTTTTCTTATGAAAAAAATCCCATGGTTTTATTTTTACCGAATATTAACTTTGTCGAGTCTATGTAAGCCGCCATTTTATGGGCAAGTTTTACCCTTTTTAAACAATTTCTTTCATTCAGCTATTCAAATAGTTTTTCAATGCCAATGTTAACTTCATGGCCGACCTCTTTATGACAGTCGGTACATTTCTGTTCATTTTCAATATATTGCAGGTGTTTCTCGTTCTTAGTAATCTTTATGACATACGGATAATCCTTGTCATCTCCAATATGGCAGGTAAAACATCTCCTTTCATTAATAAAAGGAGCCTCAATAAATGTTTCGGAAGAATTTCCGGTTTTATCAATAAGATAATAATTTAACCCTCTGAATTTGGAATGCATCTTTCCCATGGGACCTGTAGGTTCATGGCATACCATGCATTTCAAACTTTTATGGGGAGATTTTTCCCAGGAGACAACATACGGCTCAATATAATGACAGGTGCGGCAATATTCCGGGCGAGAAGTATAATGATATATTCCCATAAAAAAACCATATCCAATGACAAAAATAAAAAATACTATTGCGGCCGCAATAATCGACAACCTGGCAATCGCTTTAATCATCTCGCTCACTACCACTTCTCTATTACTTCGAAACTTATTATTACACCAAGAGCTTATAATAATACTAAATTTATTACCGCAGTGATTAGGAAAATAAAGATAAAGGGGCATTTATTTTGTGTCATCGTGTCGCCGTATCACCGTGACAAAAAATATATTAAATCTCCGTTAACTCTGAAAAATCAATTATAATTAGAAGTAATAATACAATAATTAGGAGTGATTTAATGAAAATTGGGATCATTAGGTGTATGCAAACAGAAGATATTTGCCCCGGGACCACTTGTTTCAAGGTATTAAAAAATAGAGAACAGGCCTTTGGCGGAATCCAAGAAGAAATAGAAATTATAGGTTTTAATTCATGCGGTGGATGCCCGGGCAAAAAAGCCGTAACAAGGGCTGCCGAAATGGTTTTAAGGGGAGCTGATACCATAGTCCTGGCCTCCTGCATTACCAGAGGCACCCCCATAAATTTTCCTTGTCCCCATGGGGAAAAAATTAAAGAAGCTATCTTAAATAAGTTGGGTGAGAAAATTAATAATATCGATTATACTCACTAAAACTAATCAGGGCCGGCGTGGAAACCGGCCCTGTATTTTTTCTCTCATTATTTAATTCCCAAGATATCCTCTACCGCTTTCTTGATTTCATCCTTGGCACAAACCGTTTTATGAAGCACGGGCTTTTTATCCAAATCTTTTAAAGCCCTGTGAATAGGCATACCACTCAGCTTGCTTAACTCTTCAACAACGGCAAACTCATCTTTGCCTTGGACCGCTTCTTTCCCTTCAATAGCCTCCAGAACACTGGAATTAAATTTAAAGGGGCTGGCTGTGGAATCTATTACCGTTTTAGTTTTGTCCCCGGTATTTTGGACATATTGGTCATGGACCTTTACAGCCACGGCGGTATGGGTATCCAAAGTATAACCCTCATTTTCGAAAACTTTTTTGATGGTAGCCAAAGTTTCTTCTTCCGTAGCAAAACCGCCGGTTAAGATTCGGTCTATGGCATCTTTGGTTTCCTGGTCAACAATAAATTTTCCTGTTGTTTTTAAATCCCCCATCCATTGGTTGATTTTTTTCCAATGGTGGCCGGTGATTTCAAATAAAAACCTTTCCAGGTTGCTGGAAATCAAGATATCCATGGAAGGACTGTTGGTTTGGATAAATTCCCTGTTGCTGTCATAGACACCGGTGTTAAAGAAATCGGTAAGAACTTTATTTTCGTTAGAAGCACAAATCAGTCTATGCACAGGTAAACCCATTTTCAGGGCGTACCACCCGGCCAGAATGTTGCCGAAATTGCCGGTAGGCACCACAAAATTTATTTTTTCCCCGGGTACAACCTCCCCGTTTTTTACCAGCTCCAAATAAGCAGTGAAATAGTAGATGATTTGAGGCAAAAGTCTGCCCCAGTTGATGGAATTGGCGGAGGATAATTCATATCCTTGTTCGGCAAGTATCTTTTTAAATTTACCGTCGGCAAATATTTCTTTCACCGCGCTTTGACAGTCATCGAAGTTTCCCTTTACCGCTACAACATAGGTGTTGTTTCCATCGGTAGTAGTCATCTGCAGCTCTTGGACCTTGCTTACACCGTTATGGGGGAAGAAAACGATAATCTTGATCCCCGGCACATTCTTAAAGCCTTCTAAAGCGGCTTTCCCCGTATCTCCTGAAGTAGCCACTAAAATAACCACTTCTTTTTCAGAATTTACTTTTCCAATGGCTTTTGATAAGAAATAAGGCATAATTTGCAAGGCCATATCTTTAAAAGCCGCTGTGGGCCCATGCCACAATTCTAAGATATATGTTCCTTCCTTAAGCTTAACAACGGGAGCCATAGACCGATGGTCAAAATTAGCTGCGTTATAGGCGTTTTTTACACAATCATCAATTTCCTCTTGGGTATAATCATCCAGATAAAGCTTTAAAATCCTTTTGGCGACCTCTTGATAAAGGTCCCCTTCTATTTTATATAGTTCATCCATATTTATTTCCGGTATGGTTTCCGGAACAAACAATCCCCCTGTGGGAACCATACCTAATTTGACGGCCTGAGAAGCCGTTACCTTTTCATAATTTCCCCTGGTACTGATATACATTTGCTCTAACTCCTTTACCTTTTTCTTGTAATAATAGCTATAAATTAATTTACATTCTATATTTAATCTGCGGTTTCTTCAAGAGAAAAAAAATATTTGATGTATCCGATGAAAGCAAGCTTTTAGGGATGCATCTGCTCTCAAGCCAAAAGAATGATGCATCCGATGAACGCCAATTAAATTTTGATGCATCCCAAAAAAGTTACTCAAAAGATGATGCATCCTTTAAGTTTTACTCAGATGCAGATGTGTCATGGATTTTTTCGCATGCATGAGATGCAACCCAACAAGTTACTTCAAATTCGATTCCTACTCCCGTAAACCACTAGCCACCTGACCCCAACCATTGTTATAATGTATTTATAACATCCTAATTTTAGGGAAAAGGGGTTGGTGATTTGGTTGCTTTAAATTTAGATAAACTCGAAGAAATTTGCAAGGATATGAGGGCTGATATTTTAAGAATGACCCATGCCGCCGGTTCCGGTCATCCCGGCGGAAGCCTTTCAGCAGTGGAGTTAATGGCGGTTCTATACTTTAAAGTACTTAACCATCGTCCCCAGGAGCCCAACTGGCCTGAACGAGACCGGTTTATCCTTTCCAAGGGACATGCTTGTCCGGTACTGTATACCGCTATGGCCCGCAGCGGATATTTCCCCGTCGAAGAACTGCTGACTTTAAGAAAATTAGGTTCCCGACTCCAGGGCCATCCTAACATGAAAGTCCTGCCTGGTCTTGAAACTTCCAGCGGTTCTCTGGGACAAGGTCTCTCCATAAGCAACGGACTGGCTTTGGCTGCCAAAATTGATAAACTGAATTACCGGGTTTACTGTCTGATGGGTGACGGTGAACTGCAAGAAGGTCAAGTCTGGGAGGCGGCCATGACCGCGGCCCACTATAAACTGGACAATGTTTGCGCTATCGTTGATTATAATAATCTGCAAATCGACGGCAAGGTTGAAGATGTCAAGGGTATCGCTCCTCTAAAAGATAAATGGCAGGCTTTTAATTGGCATGTCATTGAAATCAACGGTCATGATTTAGCGGAAATTGAAAAAGCCTTTGCCGAAGCAAAAGAGGTACAGGGAAAACCCAGCGTAATCCTGGCCAGAACCATCAAGGGCAAGGGGGTCTCTTTCATGGAAGATGTGGCAGGATGGCACGGTAAAGCCCCCAATCAGGAAGAACTGGAAAAAGCCCTAGAAGAAATATACGGAGGGAGGAATCTAACATGAAGATGAAACCAACCCGCGACGGATATGGCGAAGGATTGCTGGAGTTAGGCAGAACTAACCCCAAGGTACTGGTTCTTGATGCCGATTTATCCAAATCCACCCGCACCGACTGGTTTCAGAAAGAATTTCCGGAACGTTTCTTTGATATAGGTATCTCGGAACAGGATATGCTGGGTACTGCCGCCGGTCTGGCCCTGGCCGGAAAAATTCCTTTTGTTACAACTTATGGTGTTTTTGTGGCCGGACGGGCATGGGACCAAATCCGCACCACCATTGCCTATGGACAATTAAATGTCAAGATTGCCGGTGCCCACGGCGGAATATCGGTGGGAGCCGACGGGGCCACCCATCAGGCCTTGGAAGAAATAGCCTTAATGCGGGTTCTGCCCCATATGACTTTAGTGGTACCCTGTGATTCCATACAGACCAAAAAAGCCACCGTGGCCTTAGCCTCTTTTCATGGCCCGGCCTATCTCCGTTTCGCCCGGGAAGCAACTCCGGTCTTTACCGATGAAAACGACCCCTTTGAAATCGGCAACGCCATAACCCTTAAAAACGGGACCGATTTAACCATTATCGCCTGCGGCCCCATTGTATACGAGGCATTAAAAGCCGCAGAATCTTTGAATGAAATGGGAATTTTTCCTCGGGTAATTAATATGCATACCGTAAAGCCCCTGGATGAAGAAGCGGTTATAAAGGCCGCCCTGGAAACCGGAGCCATTGTTACGGCGGAAGAGCATCAGGTTTTTGGCGGTCTGGGAGGCGCTGTGGCGGAAGTATTGGTTCAAAACTGCCCCGTTCCTGTCGAGATGGTCGGCATCAAAGACACCTTCGGGGAATCGGGCACCCCGGAAGAATTAGCGGAAAAATACGGTCTGACCGCTCGCCATATTGTGGAAGCAGCCAAAAAAGTATTAAAACGGAAACCCAGCCGTACATAGTAACCGGACTATGGATAATAATAGAGGTCTATCCATACTGTCGACAAAGTTATTAGTAAATATGTAGCAAAAAAGACTATAAGAT
>JAAXZE010000075.1 GCA_012720075.1 Clostridia bacterium | reverse complement strand
GCTTTTATGCTCCCGTTGATTACTCTTTTATTTTAATAAACAAAACATTAATAGTAAAGGGAAAATTTTTAAAATAACCATTAAGGATTATCCTTGACTAATTTGCTTTGAGTACGATCCAAAAATTTATCGATTTGAATTATATAACGTATATGAGTTCCTTCGCCGATCAGTTCCTTTTCGTCAAAAGCCTGAACAAAAAAAGTTAACTTTTTATTGTTGACTTCCTGCAAAACAGCCTTAGCCCTAACATTCATACCAATAGGGGTTGCCGCCAGATGTTTAACATCCAAACTAATCCCGACCGTTGCAAAACCCTCGGGCAGCCGGGGGTCTACCGCCTTTAGACTGGCATTTTCCATCAAACCAACCATGGCCGGAGTGGCATATACATCAAGGCCGCCGCTGCCATATTTCTTGGCGGTTTTTTCCTGGGTAACCAGTTCTTGAGCTTCCCCTTCCAAACCAACGGCAATATTAAAATCCATGTTCTTAACCTCCTAATAAATCTTTAGCTTCTTTAATCTTAGCCGCCATACCGACTATTTTTTCTTCCCCGACGGCACAAACGGCAATCCTCAACCCTCTGCCTATCGGTACGACAAAGATATTATCATCCTGAAGTTTTAGAGCAATTTCTTCGGCCCTGGTGCTAGGAACGGTAATAAAAAATCCCGAATGATAAGGACACACCTCCAAGCCTACCCTTTTGGCTTCAGCGAGGAAGGTTTTTGCCCTGTTGTCCAAACTTATTCTATACTCCTCCCTTTCTTTAAAAACCTGTTCCATGAGCTTTGGATCTTTCAATAATTTAGCAAGGCAGAGCATTCCTGCCCGGGTACCGTTAGACCAGGTTCCACGGTTAGAGTACTGGTTAATGTCATAAAATTCCTGGGCTATATCTTCATCAGAACTTATTCCCAACATGCACCCGGTACGATAGCCATACATAGTATAGCCCTTGGACATGCTGAAACCTATAATAACCAAAAAAGCTGCCGGTAAGTTGCTGAAAAGCTTAAAGAATTTTCTGCTCCCTGGAGGTGCAAAATCTATATAAGCAATGTCTACAAAGAGAATAATGTTATTGATACCTTTTTCCGCTAATTGTTTTAACCCTTCCACCAGCTTCTCCCATTCTTCATCGGTCAAACTATAGCCGGTAGGATTATGGGCAGGGGAGTTTATTATTAAGAGGACATTTTTTTGAGTTTTGGCCAGCTCCCGAACCTTTTCCAAACAGGCTTTAATATTAAAACAGCCTTTTTCGTTAAAAGTAACAAAAGTGTCCATTTTGCGGCCCATCTCCCGGGCCATTGTTTTATACGGGCCCCAGAACCAATCACTGGTCAAAAAAGTATCGCCAGGCTCAGTATAGTTCCAAATGGCATGATGGATAGCGCCGCTGCCTCCTGGGGTTGCAACGCCCTGAATATATGCGTCAGGCTTATACTGCCCGAATACAACGTCAATGGCCGCTTCAATAAAATCGGGGAGCCCGGCAATGGGCGCATAATTAGCGGTATCCTTAAAATCCAAACTATGTATAGTTTTTTCGACCGTTGGCAAAGTAATCAGTTCACCTTTGTCGTCCAATAAAGCCCCAATGGATGCATTGACGATATTTTTTTCCCCTACTAATTGAGCCTTAGCTTTGGCGGCAGCATTAATGGCAAAAATATTGTCAGATTCGTTCTTGCCCCGGGCATGTCCGGCGGCTAATGATTTAGTCATGTTTTTCCCTCCCTAAATAATTAATTGAGAATTGAGAATGGAGAATTGAGAATTTTTTATCTATTATATGTTCCTTTCCAACTCTTCCATCTGAAAATCGATGTCACGATGACACAATGCCACTTTAATAAGCTAGCCAACGAAGTTGGCGTAATCTTAATCTTTTATCTTCTTTGCTGCAGAACTGGAGCACTATAAGAAACTCAACCTTAACCTAGCGAAGCGAAACCTCAACCTTTCGATATCACGATGTCACGGTGACACGATGGCACGGTTCTTTCATACCAAAAAACATCCCCCGAAGGAGATGTTTTTATTATTCATAAAGCCACCGGGAAGGTAGATAGTCATAATCACAAATCTCATCGGGTTGAAAATAAATGTTGATTTCCCTTTGAGCACTTTCAGCACTGTCTGAGCCATGAACCACATTCCTGCCGATATCCTGGGCAAAATCTCCTCTAATTGTCCCCGGCAAAGCTTCTAAAGGATTTGTAGCACCGTTTAGTTTTCGGACTTCCTTTACGGCATTGACGCCTTCTACGACCATTACCACAACGGGCCCACTGGTAACGTAGTTTATTAAACCGGGGTAAAAAGGTTTACCCTGGTGCTCCTGATAGTGGGCAGCGGCCTGTTCTTCACTTACCTTAATTAATTTTAAACCTTTTATTTTTAACCCTTTTTTTTCAAACCTGGCGATAATTTCACCCACTAAACCCCTTTGTACCCCATCGGGCTTAATCATTACAAAGGTTTGTTCCATTTATAATCACTCCTAAAAGTAATTTTAATGGTGGGTTCCTCCGGTTCTTCATTATGAAGATTTATTACCTCTTCATCATATTTGATGGTATCCTGGGGAGTAGCCTCATCACCGTCTCTTTTGGTCGAATGGGTTACCTTTTTCATTAGTTCAGCAAACTCGTCGGCCTCGATAACCTCTTTTTCCATTAAGGTCTGAGCAATCAAATGCAGTTTATCAATATTTTCTTTGAGGAGCTTTTCGGCTCTTTCATAAGCCTCTTCCATAATCCTCCGTACTTCTTTATCTATAGCAAAAGCAACGGCTTCACTATAATTGCGGTCCCTGGCTATATCGCGGCCTAAGAAAACCTGCTCTTGCCTGTTGCCAAAGGTGATAGGCCCCAACTCATCGGACATACCCCATTCGGTAATCATTTTCCTGACTGTTGAAGTAGCTCTTTCCAAATCATTTTGAGCTCCGGTGCTTATTTCGTTTAAAACAATGGCCTCGGCAACCCTTCCGCCCAACATCATGGTTATTTGGTCTAACAGCTGAGACCGAGTCATGTAATTCCGGTCCTCTCTGGGCAACAGGAGGGTGTAACCGCCCGCTCTTCCTCTGGGGATAATAGACACTTTATGCAGAGGGTCACAATGGGGCAAAAGTTCGGCCAACAAAGCATGGCCGGCCTCGTGATAAGAAACAATTTTTTTCTCAAACTCGCTGATGACCCTGGACTTTTTCTCCGGCCCCGCAATTACCCTTTCAATGGCTTGTTCCATCTCGGTCATACCTATGGTTTTTTTCCCTCGCCGAGCCGCCAAAAGGGCAGCTTCATTAACCAGGTTAGCCAAATCTGCTCCGGTAAAGCCCGGCGTTCCCCTGGCTAAGACGGCTAAATCCACATTTTCAGCCAGGGGTTTACCCCTTACATGGACCTTCAAAATATCTTCCCGACCTTTAACATCGGGCCTATCAACGGTAATCTGCCGGTCAAAACGCCCCGGTCTCAACAATGCTGGATCTAGAATATCCGGCCTGTTGGTTGCAGCAATAATAATAATGCCTTCGTTTACATTAAAACCATCCATCTATACCAGCAATTGGTTAAGGGTTTGTTCCCGCTCGTCATGACCGCCGCCTAAGCCGGCTCCTCTCTGACGGCCAACGGCATCGATTTCATCAACGAAAACTATGCAGGGGGCATTTTTTTTGGCTTGCTCAAATAAATCTCTAACCCTTGCGGCAACAACCCCTACAAACATTTCTACGAAATCTGAACCACTTATACTAAAAAAAGGTACTCCTGCTTCACCTGCAACCGCTCTGGCCAACAACGTTTTTCCGGTCCCGGGGGGCCCGTACAATAAAACACCCTTGGGAATTTTGGCACCTAATTCAGTAAACTTTTTAGGGTATTTTAAAAATTCTACTACTTCCTCTAATTCCTCTTTAACTTCATCGGCACCGGCTACGTCAGCAAAAGTAACCCGCGTTTTGTCATCTGTATGAAGTTTGGCTCGGCTTTTACCAAATTGCATCACCCGACCGCCGCCGCCTTGAGTCTGCTGCATCATAAAGAAAAAGACACCGATTAATAGAAGGACAGGCAATAAAGTAGACAACACCGAAATCCACCAAGGTTGAGACGGCGTGCGTAATTGATTTACTTTCACATTATTGGCCAGCAATCTATCTATCAGCATATCGTAGTCTTTGGGGGCTTCCAAAGAAAATTTCTTACCGTCTGAGGTAACACCAGATAATTCCTGGAATTGCTCATAGGTAATTATATCTACGCTTTTAACTTTGCCTTTTTCCACAGCCTCATAAAATTCCGTGAAGTTTTCAAAAACCTTTTCCTGAACTGGCGGGGTATTGGTCATCCGCAGAACTGAAACTGCTATTAGAACTATTAAAAGGTAAATAGCCAAGTTCTTAAAAATCCGATTCAAAAATTTACCTCCTCTCAAATCTGTCAAAACCGGAGCAAAATGGGTACAGTACAGCTAGAATATTTATACCCATATACTTTACCATAATACGCCTAATTTTTCAAACATATTCATTTTTTGTCTATCTCTAACTTTAAAAAAATTTTGGTATTGGGACCCGCTTTGTAGCCCTCATTAATTGTAATTCCCGGCAGCCAAACAATGTCCTTCCCTGAGCAAACTACCGGCACAGCATCCCTTATTTCCTTGGGAATCTTCCGTTCAATAAAGATATCCTTAACCTTTTTGGTTCCGGCCATCCCTAAAGGTCTAATTCGGTCGCCCGGCTTTCTTCGCCGAACAATTAAAGGCGGCACAATTTTTTCACCGTCCAAAACAACCTCCCAAAAGCCTTGAGCAAACTCCGGTTTGGCTTCTGTAAAGGATGCCTTTAATACTTGATTATCTGGCAGTTGGATAGTTCCGGGAACATCCCATTGCAAACTGTAAAACTCCGTTTCTTTTTCCGTCCTAAGCCGAGAATCTATTAATTCCAGCCGATTGTATACAGATTTAAGGACAATACCTTGGGGCAAATTTAATTGTTTTGACCCCTGCTTGGTCCTGGCTAAATTTAAAATATCCTCCACATGGCCAAAACTCAAGCCCTGTTCCTCAGGCCGCAATAAATTATAAGCCTTGCGAATAACTCTCCGCTGAATGGCCAGATGTTCCTGAAATAATTTTTCTTTATTCAAAACAATTTTTCCATGCTCTCTTATAATTAGAATCTTATCAAATCCTTTGCTGCTTTCCAGATCCAAATACTGATTTTCCAGTACAATTATATCCTCCAACCTTAATAAGCTTTCGATAATTTGAGGATTAAATTCTTTTTTGAGATAAGGCAAGAGATTGAGCCTGACTTTATTGCGTAAAAAAATAAGCTGTTCATTGCTTTGGTCCCAAAAATACTCTAAATTATTAACTTGGCAGTACTTTATAATATCTTTTTTGAAACTTTTGGCCAGAGGTCTGATTATCCAATCCCCTTTTGGAGGCATTGCTGCTAAACCCTCCAACCCGGTACCCTGAAGCAAATGAATCAATACCGTTTCCGCCCGGTCGTCGGCATGGTGGCCCAAAGCCAGCTTATTAGCTCCGATTTCCTGACCAATCTGCCGAAAAATTTCATGCCGTACTTTGTGACCCGCTTCCTCGGTGGAAAGTCCCTTTTCTTTACTAATTTTAGCAATATCCCTTTCTAAAATTCTGTAGTCTAAACACCACTTTTCTGCCAAATCTGCAACAAATTGTGCCTCTTTTCGAGCCTCTTCTCCCCTCAGCATGTGGTTCAGGTGGACGACACACAAGGTTAACCCATATTGCTCCTTCAAAGAATAAAGAATATGTAACAGGGCAATGGAATCAGGCCCTCCTGATACCCCTACAACAACCACATCATTAAAAGAGAGCATCTTATACTCTTCAATTGTCTTTTTTACCTGTGACAACAAATCGGCCATTTTTTCTCCCTCAGTATACTCAGGTTAAGATTATGATTAAAAAAGACTACAGATTATTTCTGTAGCCTTTTACATTTCTCCTGCTTAAATTTTCACCATTTAATCCGCTTTATAATCAATACGGGCCACTAAAACCGTCAAATCATCCTTAATTTTCCCTTGCAAGGTATTTCGGGCCAGTTCTATCAGGTAATTGGCTATGTTTTGTGGGTCTTCCTGGGGTAAAGCCTGAATAACCCGGCACCAATCATCGATATTGCCGTCTATAACTTCAAATACACCGTCACTCATATTAATAATCAGATCCCCTACCTGTACGGGACAAACAAAAGTTTCCGCTTCAACCTGTTGGAAAACTCCGACCGGTAGAGTTTTGGCCTTCACAGCTTGAACCTGGGTTCGCCTTTTAATGAAGGAGGGGGACGCCCCAACTTTGATAAATTCCGCTGTTCCAGTAACTTCGTTGATAACCGTCAAATCTATGGTGGTAAAGATTTCTTCGCCCGACCGCAAATACAATACCGAATTGACGGTATCGACAGCCATTTTTATGCTCAACCCGGCTCCCAAGAGCTGTTCCAAAAGATTGATGGCAGTGGCGCTTTCCCGGGAAGCTCTAGGTCCGGCGCCCATGCCGTCGCTTAAAACCATGACAAATTTGCGGTTGGCAAGATTGATAAAAGTCCAGGAATCGCCGGATACATGGCTGCCTTCTTTGATAGCCATGGCAACACCGGTAGTAACTGAATAGGTTTTATTAGGATTCAAATGATAAGTACAGGTTTTATTGCCGGCCGTTGGACAATGGGTTTCTCTTACTGTATAAGTGCGGTCCAAAATTTGCGAAACTTTAGGAGCGATAAACTGGTGGCACCAGTTTTGCTCAGGGCATGCCTTTTGGACTATGATAATTTCCTTATCTCCCCCGGTTGTTTCAATTACATTAATATTCTGGACTTTTATATTATCATCCACCAGATATTCTTTTAGGTATTGAGCCAGCTCCTCATCCTTTGTTTCTCTTAATCTTAATTCCTGGGCAAAACCTTTAACCATCTCAGCCATTCCGGCCAGCTGCTGGGCTACCAACTGCTGGGAACTGATAAGCTTGTCCTGATATTTTTTTTCTTGTTTATAAAGTTTTAATTGGTACATTAAAGCGGTGCTTAACTCCCTGAGTCGCATGCACCTCCTTTGAATATCCAGTGAAAAATAGTGTTCTGCGATGCGATTGGTTGCTTCAGCTTTAGAAAATACGTCCACCATGGAACGGTAAGTTTTTGGGAAATCCTTGTCCCAGCACGTTGAGCTATGGACGCAACGCTGACAAACCTGACCGGAAACTTCATGCAACATTAGAGTTAAGGGGTTTTTTTCCTGCCCATCCTCTTCTAAAACGGCAGTAACGGGAACAAAAGCTTTACTAAGCTCGTTAAATACCTGGGCCATATGTTCTAATTTCCTTGCGCCTTCTTCTATACCAGGTGGATAATGAGCAGCAAGGACTTCTTTTTCAACAACCAGGTATTTCTGTGGAATTAACAAAAAAACCGCACCGGCCAGTGTAGTTTCCAATAAGGAAAGGACCACCTCTTCCTGACCGAAAAAATACATTGAAAGCATTAAATTGCCCAAGGCAAAACCAATTAAAATACCCAGTCTTCCCAGGCCTTTAAAAATACCGCCCAATAAACCGGCTAAGGCATAAAAACCGATGCTGGCAGTACTTATTTTACCGCCCATGCTGGGAACTAAGCCTACCAATGTCCCAATAGCCGCCGCCCCTCCCGGGCCACCGTAAAAGGCTCCTAATAATACGGCCGTTCTTGACACAAAACTTTGGATATTGAGAGACGCCAAGTATAAATCACTTAATCCCAAAAGAACACCCAAACCCATTACAAAACAGCTGATTTTATCTTCAATTGCCAGTTGGATGTTTTGATTCCTTTTTTCCCAGGCGCCTAAACTGGTCAAAGTAACCATGGTAATTAAACCGGCAAATAAACTTTCAAAAGCCGTGGCAACCCATCCGTAAAGGGGGCCTTGTCCAAATATAATAAAAATACCTTTTGTTATTAAAACAATGGCCATAACCAATCCGGACACAATGAGCCATTGCTGGTGATTTACCAAAAAGATTTTATAGAGAGCACCGAAAATGAGAAAATATACTAAAATATTGGAGATCATCGCCATTCCGTCGCCGGTCAACAAAGTGCCTAAAATGGTACCGGCCAAAACCCACCATCGTTTTTGCTTATCCCAAACCGAGACAGCCCCTAATAAAGCCGGCCCAAAAGGTCGTATTTCCCCCATTATTACCGCTTGCGACAGAACACAACCCATTACCCCAAAGACAATATTTTCCCACCTAAAACCCCCGGTTATAGTTACCGTAGCCTTTTGTTGTTTTGTCGCCAATTTGCCTAACATTGCTCCACCCTCTTTTGCAAACAGATAGTGCTGACCTATATTATAATTCATGTTGTTGGAATATTTTGTCAAAAGAGGTAGGTAATTTTTAGAAACTTTACCCCATAGATTTACAACAGCTACAAAATTTTAACCTTTGAAATATCTTGAAGTATTACTTTAAAAAAACGGACCATTTATTAGTTCCGGTTTTCGGGTTTGAGAAACGGTAAAAATAATGTCATCATTTCTTATGCCTTATGGATTTTTTTTAATCCCACCGCAAAGCGTTTCTGCTTGCAAATGAAAAAGGAAGGCATTAACCTCCCTTTAACCGTGTCGAAAAAAGTTTATATTTAGGAGCTTTGCTCCGAAACTACAGTGCTACTGTTCTGCCGTTCTACAGTTATACAAAAACAGGTTAAGGTTTCACTGCGCTAGGTTAAGGTTAAACGCGACATCGTATCATCGTGACATCAGTTTTCGTAATGGAAAAGTTGCAATGTTGGAAGAACTAGAAAGGGAATTGAACGTCACAGAATAGATACCTTAAAAATAATTCTCAACTCTCCATTCTCAATTCTCAATTAATCTTACACTCACACACTAACAAACTCAACTTTTTAAGGGTCGCATATATTTACTTAGCTTTTCCCTTTTGGATTGCCGTGGTATTATAGTGCCTTCTTTATTATCCGAAGTAAGCTCCGTTTTTTCTTCTTCTAAATCTTTTTCAATTACTTTTTCTTTCTTTTCCTCCAACAGCAGAGGTACTAGAGGTACTGCTTCCTTTTCCTCTTCCGGAGACGATTCCTGCTCCCTTTCAGCGCTAATTTCTTCCTCGGTTGCCTGGGGTGCTTCCCTTTCGGGAGTTTCGCTCTCAGAAGCCCGCTCAATTTCATCTATCGAGTTCTCCGGCAGACTAACCATGGGCTCTTCCCTCATTTCCTCCGGAGGATTATTTATAAGTTCCTCAGTTTTTCTGTCTTCATTTAATTTTCCTTCCGGGGTGTTTTTTTGCTTATTTTTTATAATCTTGGTCATTTCTTTGATGCTTTTTAGTATTTCACCGGTCTGGCTGTTTGCCGGCATTCCCGGCACCGATTGGCCCGAAATCCGGAAATTGCCTACCACTTTAACTTCCCTGGACCCTAAGACATAATTTTCCGTTTTTTCATTATTAATTTCCCAATAGCTTAAAGAGCGCAGATCACCGTTCAATTCTATTTCTTTGGCAAAAGGCTCGTTTTGATGGGTGACCACTATCCTTTCCCCTCTACTTTCCTGGGCAATATACATTAGATGGATTTCTTTCCAACCTCTGAGACTTAAAATATTATCCTTTATGCTATAACCAAAGGGATTGAACTTTATTTGAGTGCAAACCATTTCCTTTATTTCCGGCAATAAACTATTCAGCTTTATTATGCTGCTATCTGTAAAAGCACCGCCTATATTACTTTTTTTCCCCCGCCAAGGCAAATATCCCAAACAGGTTAGACAAATTATCCCCTCTATTAAAAGACTATCGCCCCCCATTTTCTTGGCATGCACAAATTTTACTTCGGGGTTTAATTCTCCTAACCGAAAAGATTTAATAGGTGCTCGATAAGGCAAAGCCAGTTTATAAAACTTGGTTTTTTCTCCTTTACCGGCTGATTCCAAATGCAAATCCACTAATAATTGGCCTTGGACCGTTCTAGGATATTCGTACCATGAAACAGCGTCAATTACATTCCTTCCGCTGATTTCAACAACTTTTTCTATCCCTTGCCTTTCTTGTTCTAATTTAATCAGAGCCCTTGCCACTAAAAAGGTTATGTCATCACCCACTAAGCCTTCGGTATTACTCCAGACATAAGCAATATTTTGCAAATGATCAGGGCGGTACATTTTTTCACACTCCTTTTCATTAATCCATAATATGATATGAAAAGGACCCCAAATCAGTGACAAAAAAATAACGGCAAAAGCCGTTCAGCTTGTTGACAAAACAAATTTATTATCAACGAAAAGCTAGCTCAAACAATTATAAGGAATGAACTCGGTGGCTTCGGGAATTATCAAAACTCCCCGGCACTTAATTGAAAATATAGTTACGTTCTTAATTATTCTTTTATTTTTATTCATTATTTTTATTTAAAAGATACAAAATTGATAGTTTAAATTAAGTGCCGGGTCAAACAATTGATAATTCTATTCCTCAGCCGCCTGCGTTCTTTTTATTCAATCTCGCTAATGCTTTTCTCTTGATAATAAATCTCTTAGCCTTTTCGCTGCATTTTAATTAATAGCTTTTAATAACTTTGTCGACAGTCAGAACGGCAAAAGCCGTTTATTAGTAATCTTCATTTGACGCATACACTATTTCGCATTCACCAGGTTGACAGTGATGATGACAAAAGGGACACTCTAAATTGTTATCGTGATCGGTAAACATCATCCCACATTGGCTGCATTTATAGCTTTTTTCCACATTGTCTGACCTCATAACACACCCTCCCTTAATATTCCGGTTTAAGATTAGCATTCCCCATCCAAGGTTTTTAGCATACCATATAAAATATCCTTTTCACTTACTCTAATCTCCGGAGCTTTTAAAAGTTCCATCACTTTTTCTAAAATCATAATGCCGAAAGGTATGATATCGGCCCGCTCCGGTTGCAGTCCCTTTACCTTTTGCCGTTCAGTCAAGCTCAGGCTCTTTAGCATTTTTCCAATATTTTTAACATCTTCCAGGCTCAATAAACTTCCATGGACCAGATTAGGATCATACTTTTCCAATCCTAATTTAATTGCCACAAGGGATGTTACCGTCCCGCCCACACCTATTAAAAAGGAGTTTTGTACCAGGTTTTCCGGAATTAGTTGATAAAGCATTTTAGACATATCTTTAAGCAAATCGGGATTTTCAAAAAGTCGAACAGCCCCCAAATTTACACTTTTTGCTTTTACAACTTTGCCCTGGGAATAAATTAATTCGGTGCTGCCTCCGCCGATATCCAAAACCACCTTTTGTCTTTCTGTCGATTGGGGCTCAAAATCAGCAATTGCACCTAAATAACTTAGTTTCGCTTCCTTTTCCCCCGATAAAATCTCCGGTTCTATACCCGTTATGTCGTATATCTTTTGAGCCACTTCTTTTTTATTAAGGGCATCTCTGACTGCGCTGGTGGCTACAATCCTCACCTTTTGGACCTTATACTGCCGACATTTTTCCATATAAACTTCCAAGCATTTCAACGTCCGGGATAAAGCTAATGAACTGATATAGCCGGTAGCTCCCACCCCTTGGCCTATACGAGTTGTTTCCAACTGGGTATACACCGGAAAAATCCCGTCCTGCTCACAACGGGCTATTAACAGCCTTGTACTATTGGTACCGATATCTATAGCTGCATTAAGCATCATAATTCCCTCCCAGAATCGAGCATACCAAAAAAGCACCCTAAAGGGGTGCTTTCTAGTCTAATATCTATTTCCACTTCTCCTTTTGGAATTTAAGTTCTTATTAAGAGAAGCTATTTTTTCATCACTGTCCTTAAGAAACTTGCTAAGCTTTTCTTCAAAAGAAATATCAGGTTTAACCTTGGCTTGCCGAATAGATAAACCGATTTTACCGTTGGGATCGATGTTTATTACCTTAACCTTTACTTTATCCTTTTCTTTAAGATAATCACCGACCTCTTTGACATAGCTATCAGCAACCTCGGAAATGTGAACTAAACCCGTGACTCCTCCAGGAAGTTCAACAAATGCTCCAAATTTGGTAATCCCTGTGACAACACCTTCAACTATTTGCCCTTTCGCAATGGACATACTAAAATTAAATCCTCCCCTATTATTTCGATAATCCATTATATCCAGCCGGAAGGAGAAATGTCAAGATGCCAATTATTGTTGACCATAAGTTTCCTTTATCCGCCCAATAAGGTTTGGCTCCCGCTAACTTATTCTGAAAACCGGTTGACCGTTCTTTATTGCTGGGCCTCCCTGGCCCGCAAAATTACTGTTTCCCCGGGCTTAATAAGCCCCAATTTTTCCCTGGCAATCTTTTCTATAGCCTCAGGAGTCTGGCTGTATTCCAGTTCCTGTTCTAAGGTCATATTGTCCTCTTTTACCTTGGAAAGCTTGGCTTCCAAAACCTTGATTTCCTGTTTTAAATGATAGGCTTGATAAAAGCCGTGGGAAAAGGTAAAAACAAGATAAGCCAAGAGACCATAAATAAGCAGCCTGCTAAGTTTGGGAAAAGCAAATTTCCTTTTTTTATTAAGTTTTCTTTTTTCCCGCTGGATTTTATACAGACTGGCTACCTTTTGCGATGAATTCATCATTCTTCATCCTCCATTAATCCCAAAACAGAGCCGGGAACAATTATTACCACTTCATAACCTTTATTGCGGGCCCTGTTATATAATGTAGCAACTGTACTGGCACTAAGACCTAATCTTTTGGCAACTTCTTCATTGGAACAGCCCGTTTCTTTCAAGGTAACAACCTGTCGCTCGCGGAAGCTTAGCTTTTCCATGCCCCTTAATTCCATTTTCATACCTCTTCACCATTTTCTGGTATTTATCCCCAGGCTTATCCACAAACTGTGGACAAAATTTGTACAAAATTATTATTTCTCTTTATTCTCCTCCAAATAATTAATTCCTTCTTCTTCCTAAAGCAATTTATATTTTTTCTTCATCATCGTCAGCATTTTTTTTGATTTTTATTTTACTGGCAACAGCCTTTAACCCCTTTTTAACTAAAATCATTACGGAGTTCAGCCCTGCAATTAAAAAACCTATAGGAATAATCAATATCTTCATAACCATTTTTATCGGCCAGCTAATAAGCTTCCCAAGACCGGTCAATATTTTAAAAGCAAAAATAAAAATATGCCTTATAATTTTTTGCCACTTTTTGCTTAGAAAACGCATATAAAGATAAACCCCGACGGATATGCCAATAAATACATAGATCCGCAATTCACCCCAGTTGCCTACTAGCAGCAATGAAAAGACAACAAAAGTCATTATAAGCCAAAACAAAATATCTCCAATAAAGGTCCCCAGCTTTCTGGGGGCCCACAAAAGGCGGAGCACACGATAAATATCAAAAAGAATACCGGCTAAAAAGCCGATCCCTATGGTAACCAAAAAGGCAAACAACTGATCGAAGATGGACTGCATTTTTACACCTTACCTTTGTCTTATCAGGATTAAATGGGTGCCCGGATAAGTTTTCCCTAACGAATCAATTTGGAGAATATCCCCTTGCTTTTATCCCGAAGTTTAGCGCCTTTGTCCTCCTGGTATTCGAGTTTATTAATATAGCCTTCCACGGCCAGTTTACCGTCCTCCAGGTTCAGGTTGGTGATATGCAGCCCCTCACCTTTAACCACCAATACCCCCAAAACCGTTTGAATTAAAATCTCAGCCTCATCATAAGAAACAACATTATTTACACCGTTAATTTGCAACATCTCTCTATTTACTAAACTTAAGGTGTACTCACCCCGTTTATCTTCCATCATTCTAACCCTCCTTTGAAATATGGATTCCTTGCTAAAAGATATGCAGAAAAAAGGAGATTAATTACCAATTAGTCAATAAAAATAGCGACCGGATTAAATTCACGGTCGCCTGTTTTTACTTATATTCCTTTACAATCTCCACATCTCTAAAGAAATAACTTACTATTTCCTCCGGGCTTTTGCCCTGTTCCGCCAGGGCTCTGGCACCCCATTGACTCATGCCCACTCCGTGGCCATAACCTTTACCCGTAATGACCACTTGTCCACCCTGGATACTTATTCCTGTTAAGAAGGTGGAACGCATCTTATCACTGCCCAAAGCCAACCGAAGACCAGGGCCGCTTACCAGGACATCTCCAACTTTTATCTTAGTAGCCCGGCCAGAAGGACCTTTTTCCGCTATTTCCACTGAATTAATCTGGGAAGGATTCCTGCCGGTCACCTGTTGAACAGCATTCCGCAGCGTATCAACAGGGAAAGATACCTGCCAGCTCTTATTTTCTTCTACGGTAATATTTATTCCCGGGTCCTCAACACTCTTAATGTAAGGAGTAGGCTCCTTGTTATAACCCAATCCTTCTTCCGCAGAAGCAGCTGTTTTTCCTCCACCATCGGCATGGAACCACGCTTTAATCAATTCCCCCCGATACTTAACAACTTCTCCTCTGGTCATTTCAACGGCTTTTATCACATTTTCATTTATCTTTTCCTGGTCATAAGCCTGAAATTCCTCGATATTGGTAGAAGCATCGGTACCCCGGGCCTTTACCCCACCTTCCTCAATTTTTTCCAGGGTAAAGGTGCGGGCCAGAATGGCCTGGGCAGCCAAAGCCTCAATAGGCCAGTTTACGTCCATTTCAGCGGCAACTACACCCTTAATATATTCCTCTAATTTTATCTTTTTGATCTCCCCTGTCTCCGCAACATATAAACTTATTTCCGGCTCTTCTTTAGCAGGTTCCGGTGGCTTAGCAGGCTTTTTCTGTGGGGTATTACAGGCCAGGGCACTGAAAAGGATAAAACTGACTATCAGAAAATATACCATCCTTTTTTTAAACATAAAAAAGCCTCCTCACTCGGTAGTAAATTTAGTATCAAACCGGAGGAAGCAAAATATTCATGATTATATCCATTGCCCGCTAACAGTTCTAAATTTCCCGATACATCTCTTTTGCGGCTTCCGCTCTGACATTTTCCTCAACCTTGAGGATTTCATAACGGTTAGTCCTTTCGCCAAAGGCTATTTCCAGGATATCACCGACTTTAACCGTAGAACCGGCTTTGGCAATATTACCGTTTATTTTTACCCTGCCACCGTCACAAACCTCTTTGGCCAAGGTTCTCCTTTTAATTATCCTGGAAACCTTTAAAAATTTGTCTAAACGCACAAAAGAAAAACCTCCTTGAAAAAAATCAGGTTCCTGAGAACCTGATTTTTTCCTACTATTTTTCTACTGCTTGTTTTAAGGATTTACCAGCTTTAAATGCAGGCACTTTAGCTGCAGGGATTTGGATTTCTGCGCCTGTTTGCGGGTTGCGACCGGTACGAGCTTTGCGCTCTCTTACTTCAAAAGTACCAAAGCCAACCAGTTGCACTTTTTCCCCCTTTGCCAATGCTTCTTCCACAGAAGCAAATAAGGCGTTTACAGCTTTTTCTGCATCTTTCTTGGTTAATCCTGCTTTTTCTGCTACACTGCTAACTAACTCAGTCTTATTCATTAATGATTCCCTCCTACTAAATGAGTTTTTCTCACGTTCTCCAATATTCGTGGTAACAGCGCTAAAATCCTGCAAAAAATTCCATTTAAAATAAATTATTTCCTATTTTTTATGATAACTTTAGCTTCCTCCCACCAATTATCAAGTTGTTCCAGAGAATAATCCTTTATAGTCTTACCATTTTCAGCAATTTTATTTTCTATGTAAGAAAATCGCAGACGAAATTTCCGAACGGCGGCCGCCAATGCCTCTTCAGGGTTAACATCCAAAAACCTGGCTACATTGACAACGGCAAATAACAAATCACCCAGTTCTTCATAAACTTTTCCCTTCCCCTCCAAAGCTCTACGCAATTCGGTAAGTTCTTCCTCAAGCTTTTCCCATGCCCCTTGAATATCCGGCCAGTCAAATCCTACTTTTGCCGCCTTTTCTTGAACTTTATAGGCATGCATGAGGGAGGGGAGGTCTTTGGGCACCGTCCCCAGCAAGCTCTTGGATTGTTCATGGCCTTTCTCCTGATTCTTAATGGCCTCCCAATTCTTTAATACCTCTTGAGCTCCGGAAACGGTAACATTGCCAAACACATGGGGATGCCGCCTTATCATTTTCTCCGTTATTCCATTTATAACGTCATTAATGTCGAATTGTTTATCCCTTGCCGCCAAAGCCGAGTTGAAAACAACCTGCAATAACAAGTCTCCCAATTCTTCACAGAGTTTATGCATGTCCTTCTCATCAATGGCTTCCACCACCTCATAAGCTTCCTCCAGAACATACCTTTTTAAGCTATTGTAAGTTTGCTTTCGGTCCCAGGGACAACCGTCAGGGGCCAAAAGCCTGTCCATTATTTCTACGAGAGGGTCTAAAGGAAATTGGGCTTTTGTTCTTTGTTTCATACCGGGGCAGGGCGGTATATACAATGTGGTAAGGTAATCAATCCAATCCAGATGGTCAATCTCATATAAAGGAACCTCAGCAATCCTTTCCAGACCGGGTACTCCTGCAGCTCGGACCACTTTTACCAAAACCTCGTCGGGGTAATATTCCATAAGGTTAAGTTTTACCTGAGAAGCTATCAGCCGGTTATATACCTGACAGACAATTAACCCTCGGTCGGTGCTTATATCTCCCACTGTTTCCAAACCATTGGCGATTTGCAGCCCTTCAATGGGGTCAATGTTTAACAAAGGTAACAAGACATCCAAAAAACTTAAAGCCGGCAACACCTCAATTTCAACATTATGGGCAGGCCCTTCTTTTTTAAGCCTGGCCACGGTATCCTCCGCTACCTGGGGACTACCGGGAACACCATAAATTATTTCTCCTTTTTCTTTGGCTTCTTTCAGTAAAAAATCCACTATCCGCTGATAAACCATTTCAAACTGAGAACTCTCGTAAAAATGATCCAAACCTTGAAAAGTAATGCCCCAGTCTTTAATTTTTTCAATTACAGGATGTTTCAAGGTACGAAAATATACGGGTTTGCCCGATTTCAATTTTTCCAAAGTTCCCATGCTTATTCCCGCTTCCGAACCCGGTCCAAGGCCTACGATGATTATTTTAGCCATTTTTTACAACCATCCCTTCCTAAACTAATCCCTGGCCAAATGCAACCTTTCCAAAAAGCCGGCCAATGGAGGTCCTATTTTGGGTATCCGTCGAATATCTCCGGCTTTAATACCACCAATAAGGATTAATACTAAAAAATATATACCTGCTCCTACCGTGATTACTGCCAGAGTAGTTAATTCTTCCTTAATTCCCAGGGCAATCATACCTTTAAAACTAAGTATAACCACTAAACCCATGGCTATAACTGAAACCACCGGTTTTAAAAAATGATCTTTAAACCTAAACCAATCGAAATTGATGATTTTACTGATAACAAATATATTTCTAAAAGACGCCGCCAAAAAACCGACAACGGTTCCAATGGCCGCCCCTCTGATACCCAGAGAGGGAATCACAGTTAAAGTATAGGTTAAAATACCTTTAATAATTACTGCCCAAAGTAGACTGATTACCGGAGCAACGGCTCTGCCCATGCCCTGCAGGGCACCGGTTGACGTCTGGAAAAGACCTACGGCCAAAACCGTTGGAGCCAGCCAAGCCAAGGCTATGCCGGCTGCAGGCTCATCATAAAGGAGCACGCATATAGGCTCCGCCAGAACCAGCAGTCCTACCGATGCAGGCAGAACTATAATTAAGGCCAAAAGCATGGCCGTACTGAATTGACCTTTGACGGCATCAGCCTTTCCGGAAGCTATGGAATGGGCTATCGCAGGGACCAGACTGGCAGCTAACGCCGTAGTAATAATAAAAGGCAAATTAATTATGGCGCCTGCCATTCCCGACAACTGTCCATAAAGACCGGTTGCTTCAGCCGTTGAAAAACCGGCAGCCTGCAATCGGCCGGGTACCAGAAAAGCATCCATAGTTTGCATTAAAGGCAGGACCAATCCCCCGATAGAAATAGGAACAGCCAGGGAAAGAATTTGTTTAATCAAATCCCGGTTGCTTTCCTCCGTATTATTGGGTGTCTTGGACCAATCCATAAAGGGCCTTTTTCTTTTTTTCCAAAAATAAATTCCGCCTAATAAAATTAAGGCCGCCAAACCTCCGGTAGCAGCCCCGAAAGTAGCGCCGGCGGCAGCATATTCCACGCCAAAGGGGAGAAGATAATAAGCCGCTATAAAAACGGTAGTCACTCTTATTAATTGCTCCGTAATTTGGGATAAAGCAGTAGGCGTCATACTTTGAAAGCCTTGAAAGTACCCCCGAAAAGTGGCCATGGCCGATGTAAATAAAATGGCAGGAGCTATGGCTTTTAAACAAAGAGCCGCCCTTGGTTCATTCAATATATTTTCCGCTATATATTGGGCAGTGGTATATAAGCCAATTGCCCCTAACAATCCCACTGCCAAAAGGAGGCCCATAGATAATTTAAAAACTTTTTGAATTCCTGCCCCGTCCTTTCTATTGCTTCGCTCCGCTACCAGTTTGGAAATGGCCAATGGTATTCCGGCAGTTGAAACCGCCAAGATTAGAGTATAGAAAGGATAGGCCATTTGATACAAACCCATGCCCTCATCACCCACCAGGCGGGCCAAGGGAATGCGATAAACAGCCCCTAAAAATTTACTGATTATACCTGCAATGCTTAAAATTAAAGCTCCCTTGAAAAATGATTTTTGCTCCACGTTTTAGGTCTCCTCTATTCCAAATTCCAACTTTTATATTAGCTTAGCCGGTCCAAAATAGCAAATAAAAAAGGTGGTCTCTTTTGACCACCGCTTTATTGTTCCATTTGTTTGGCTAAAAATGAGGCCGCTGTTTCCGCTAATTTTAATTCAAGATCAGACATTTTCACATTTGGCTCTCTGGTGCCTATAATAACGGCTCCTATAGGATCACCTTCCGCAATTATCGGCGCAATCACTTCTGCTGTAAATTTGCTTTCAATACCAATTTCTTCGCCTTCCCTGCCTTTAAAATACGGATGGTTTTCCGGGTCATTGATCATTACCGCTTTTCTTTCTTCCATTATTCGTTAAATAACGGAGCCGACCGATTTATTTAAAAACTCTTTTTTGGGTCCTCCCGCTACAGCAATTATCTGATCTCTATCGGCAATACAAGCAATATGTCCCATAGCCTCATACAAAGAGTCAGCATACTCTTTTGCAAACTCCCCCAGTTCTCCGATTGGGGAATATTTCTTCAAAATTACTTCGCCTTCCCGATCAACAAAAATTTCTAAAGGATCTCCCTCACGGATACGAAGCGTTCTCCTAATTTCCTTGGGAATTACAACTCGTCCTAAGTCATCTATACGCCGTACAATTCCGGTTGCTTTCATTAAACCTTCCTTCCCTCCTTTTAAGATGATGGGCAAGGTAAAACCTTTCAGTGATAGTATATAGCCAAAGGATACTAATTATTCATTTTTTCCCATGGCTTATTATGAAAAGTTAACATTGCCCTGCAGTTGAAGTATTTGTAATTAAAGAAAAAATATACATGGGTCGATTACAGGTCTACAGAGAACAGATAACACTTAAAAAGCAAAAAAAGAAACCAAACGGTTTCTTTTTCTATTTGCTTCAGTTCTCGTCTTTAGAATTATCATCTTTTTCAGTTTCAGAGCTATTTTCTACATCACTTTCATCAGTGCCATTTTCTGATTCTTGCTCTTCCGCCGCTTTTTTCATTTTGGCTTCTATTTCTTCTTGCAGTTTATTTTCAATTTGGGCTTTTTCTCTGATTTCTGTCATAAACTCCATAAAAGTATTATTTTTAGCTTCATTTATAAAGCCCTCTTCCAAATCAGCCTTTACTTCTTCAAAGGTCTGCTGATAGGCCGGTTTTTTATCCTCAACCCGGATAACATGCCAACCAAAGGTAGTTTCCACAGGCTCCCTGGTAATTTCACCAACTTCCAAGGCAAAGGCAGCGTCTTCAAAAGGCTTAACCATTCTACCCCGACCGAAATAACCTAAGTCGCCTTTGGTTGTTTTTGCAGCATCTTCAATGGATTTTAAAACAGCCAACTCAGCCATATCCTGGTTTTCCTCGGTTATCAGCCTAATAATTTCCTGAGCCTCTTCTTTAGTTTTCACCAGGATATGTCTGGCTCTGATTTGTTCCTCTTGGTAAAAGGCTTCTTTATTTTCGTTATAATAATTTTCCAAGTCCACATCGGTAGAATTAATGTCCTTTGTTACGTCCTCAAACAACGCTTGTACCAAAAGGGAATCTTCTAAGATTTTTTCAAAATCCTTAGGAGTCATATTCATAAAATCTTTTAAATAAGCCGCAT
Source organism: Clostridia bacterium (assembly GCA_012720075.1). Classification (GTDB taxonomy): domain Bacteria; phylum Bacillota; class Peptococcia; order Peptococcales; family BICA1-8; genus JAAXZE01. The sequence continues at coordinate 18,948 of JAAXZE010000075.1, read as the reverse complement.
ATTCTTTATCTGAGGAAAACTGTGATTTCAGGGCAGCTATTTGGGCTTCAAGATCCTCTTTTTTTACTTGCAAATTACGGTTTTTAGCCTCAGTCAATAAAAGAAGCTCATCAATCATACCGTCTAAGGTTTGCAGTTCAAACATTTCCTTGTAAACAGCCATTTGCGGGTCTTCCAAGTCAAAGCCGTTTATGGCGGCTACCTGATTAAGCCTTTCTTGAAAATCTTTTTTGGTAATAACCTGACCGTTAACCTTGGCCACATAGTCGTCGTTACCTTGATTATTGCAGCCAACTACGGTAAAAATTATTAATATTACTAAAATAAAGGACAGGATTCTCTTTTTCACGGGATCACTCCTAACTAATAAATGTCTTTGCCCGGTCATACAAATCATTATAACAAATTTTTCTGATTTGAAACAAGGGTTGATATTTCCAACAAGATTTTTTCCAGCAGTTCTAAACATTGAGCAGAACTTAGCCTGGTTACATTCATTTTTATTATCAAATCATTATCCAAGGAAAAAGTCAGCTTCCTCCGGAATTTTTGAGCCAAATCCAACAATTCCTGCCCTTGTAAACCGGGATCGCCGGCAAAAATAATAGAAATTAAACCGTCTTTTTGTTTTAAGGATTTTACCCCGGCCTGAGCCGCCAGTACTTTTAACCGGGCAATGTATAATAGATTTCTGGTCTCAAGAGGAGGATCTCCAAAACGATCTTCCATCTCTTCTTCCAAAATTTCAATAGCCTTCAGGTTTTTTATCATCCTAATTCGTTGATAAAATTCCAATTTGGTTGAAGCATCTGGGATGTAATAATCAGGTATAAAGGAACTAACCTGCAAATCAACTTCAACTTCAATAATAGGCTCTCTTTTCTCCCCTTTTAACTCCCGGACTGCTTCTTCTAAAAGACGACAATACATATCAAAACCTACCGAGGCAACATGACCGTGCTGTTCCGGTCCCAAGAGATTTCCGGCTCCCCGGATTTCCAGGTCTCGCATGGCGATTTTAAAACCGGAGCCCAATTCGGTGAATTCCCTTATGGCATGCAAACGTTTTTCGGCCAAAGGACTAAGGGTCTTATCTTTTTTATACATAAGATAAGCATAGGCTACCCGATTTGTTCGCCCAACCCGACCCCGCAATTGATAGAGCTGGGCCAAACCCATCTTATCGGCATCATCAACAAGCAAGGTATTAACATTGGAAATATCCAGGCCCGTTTCAATGATGGTAGTGCAAACCAGAACATCCAGTTCCTGCTCCATAAATTCCATCATAATCTTCTCCAAATGACTTTCCTTCATTTGCCCATGCCCTACGCCTATTCTGGCCTCAGGAACCAGCATCCTGACGGTTTCCGCTACCTTTTCAATATCTTCAACCCTGTTATGAACATAAAAAACTTGACCGCCCCGACCCAATTCCCGCCGAATTGCGTCTTTGATCAACTCCGGACTGTATTCAACTACATAAGTCTGAATAGGATACCGGTCTTCCGGCGGTGTTTCGATTACACTCATATCCCTGATACCAACCAATGACATATAAAGGGTTCTGGGAATAGGTGTTGCCGATAAAGTCAGAACATCTACCTGAGTTTTCAACCTTTTTAATTTTTCCTTATGGGTTACGCCAAAACGCTGTTCTTCGTCAACTATCAAAAGTCCCAAATCTTTGAATTGGACATCCTTGGATAAAAGCCTGTGAGTGCCGATAATAATGTCAACGGTGCCCTCTTTTACACCTTCAATTATCTTTTTTTGTTCTCCTGAGCTACGAAAACGGCTAACCACTTCAATGGTTACCGGATAATTGGCAAAACGTTCCCGGAAAGTTGTATAGTGCTGTTGAGCCAAAACAGTAGTAGGAACAAGAACTGCCACTTGTTTGCCATCGTTAACGGCCTTAAAAGCCGCCCGGATGGCAACCTCAGTTTTACCATATCCAACATCGCCGCAAATAAGCCTATCCATGGGGATATTTTTTTCCATATCCCTTTTTACTTCCTCAATAGCTTTCAATTGGTCCGGGGTTTCTTTATAGGGAAAAGCATCCTCAAATTCCCTCTGCCAGTTGTCATCGGGACTAAAGGCATACCCCGGCATGCTCTGCCGTTTGGCATACAGCTCCAAAAGGCCTTCTGCCAGTTTTTTTACCGAAGCCTTTACCTTAAGCTTTGTTTTCTGCCACTCGGTACCACCTAACTTATGAACCTTGGGGGTTGTGCCTTCACCGGCAACGTATTTTTGTAAAAGCTCAATTTGGTCGGTGGGTACGTACAGGCGGTCCTCACCGGCATATTTAATAATTAAATAATCCCGTTCAATATCACCGACTTTAAGTTTCTCAACACCTAAATACCGACCGATCCCATGGCTGGCATGAACGACATAATCTCCTACCTTTAAATCGTCTAAACGGCCAATTCTCTCTCCGCCCTGCTGAAACATTCTTTTGGGCGGTCTTTTTTTGGGCTGCTGAAAAACTTCGGTCTCTGAAACTACAACTAACTTGGAGCGTATAAATTCAAAACCTGAGCTTAAATTGCCCTGGCCGATATAGACCTGCCCCTGCATCGGTTCATAATCTTCCCCTACCCAGGGAGCTTCCACTCCGCAATCATATAGGGCCTGCCTTAATCTTTGGGCTTTAGCCTCGGAGGTCAGGAGAATTATTACGGCATATTTTTTTCTTTTCCATTCTTTGATTTCATCAGCTAACAGCCGTATTTTAGAAAAGAAGGGAGGCAGAGATTTTGTCTCTATGCCGATTATATTTTCAACACTGCCCGGCAAGCCTTTCTTGGGCAATAGAGATAAATAAACCCTTTTTCTTGTCTCCAATATTTCCAAAAGTCTTTGCCATTCCAAATAAAATTTACTTTGCCCGGGCAAAACGGAACCGGCGGCAAGCAAATCGGCGAAAGTGGCGTTCCGCTCTTTTTCCAGATGTTCTATGGTCTCTTTTAGTCTGACCGGTTCATCCAGACAAATAATATCATCAGGAGAAAAATAATCTATTAAAGAACTTTGCTCGGGATAGAAATAAGGCTGATATTGCTCCAGACCGGGGAAATACAGACCGTTATTTACCTTTTCGATAATCTCGCCTACTTTGGTATTTAATTTGTCTAAGGCATTCCGGTCTTTTCTCTTGGCTAATCTCTGCTTCTGCTGTTCAAACTCCTTTTCTAAAAGGTCCAACCCGGACTCTATTTTTTCAGGCTTTAAAAAAAACTCCCGAGCGGGTACCAGTTTTATCTCCTTTATCTTCTCTACAGATTTTTGGCTGGCCGGGTCAAAAAACCGGATGGAATCCACTTCATCATCGAAAAACTCCATCCTAATAGGCCGTTGGTAGAGAACGGAAAATACATCTAAAATTCCGCCCCGCAGGCTAAATTGAGTCGGTCCCTCAACCTGATCAACCCGCTCATAGCCATATTGAACTAAATATTCCAGTAATTTTTGCAAATCAATTTGGTCCCCCAGCTTTATATCCCAGACCGCTTCCCTTAATTCCCGGGGTGGAATTAAGGCTTTTACCACGGCATCCACCGGAGCAATGACAATTGTCTGTTTTTCACCCTGAGCCAAGGTGGCCAAAACCTGAAGCCGCTGCCTTTGTATCTCCGCGCTTTGAGCTAGAACCTCAAAAGGAATTACCTCCAAAGCCGGAAAATAAAGCACGTTAAAATGGGGCAAAAGATAGGTAAGGTCATCCCAGACCTCCTTTGCCCTTTTGGGACTGTCACACATTATGAGCATGTTTGTGTTTTTCTCATTAGCTATTGCCGCCCCGACTATAGTTTTTTGTACTCCCGTTAAACCGTAAATCAGATGTTCGTTTTCCAAAGCTAATGAGTTGAAGATAAAATTAAAAGCGTTCCCTTTACTTATAAAGGACAAAATGGGTGGTATTCTTTGCATTCTCTCCTCCTGATGCAAATAGGGCAAAGCGGACATCCCCCAAGAGGGGGGGACCTCCACTTCATCACTTTTTATTAGCCCATTTTAAGCTTCCTTCCTTTACTAATTCTAATAATATAACTATTCCATAAGCCATGAACTATGATACTCAGGCAAATTCCCAGGGTAAAAAACCCGCTTAAATTATAAATAATAATCGTAAGAAACCCAAAAAAGCTGTGGGTAACTAAACTAAATACCGCAGGAAGAAAACCATTGCTATTGACCTTCATATCCCAGATTGCTTCCAGAAAACCAAAAGCAAAATGAGCATAAAAAATTGATGCTCCTAAAAGAATAGCAGCATAAGTTTTTAATACTTCTTCGATAATAGGAACCATGCCCATAACGGCCAGGTCTCCCCAACGGTTCACCAACCAACGATTAATAAACCAGGCCGCTATAGCGGCCAAAGTTCCTGAAAAAAAAGAAGCAAGCATTTTGTTACTCCGTTAATTGCCAGTCTTTAGGTTTTTTGGTTAAATCCATTCATTGCCTTTTCTATTCCTTCGCTCAACCAAACTTTAATTCCCTCAACGGCCCTTTCGATTTTAAGATCAATCTCAGCTTTTTCTTCTTTGGAAAAAGCCGTGAGGACAAAATCTTTTACATTGGGGTGCTGAGGGCGGCCAATACCTATTTTTAAACGGTCGAAATCTTGGGAATTAAGACACTGGACAATGGATTTTAAGCCATTATGGCCTCCGGTACCGCCGCCCTTTTTAAAACGCAGTTGTCCCGGGGGCAAGTCCAAATCATCATGGACGACAAGCAAATCTTCTATTTGGTCCTGGTAATAATTGAGAAGCTCCAAAACTGCTTCACCGCTTAAATTCATATAGGTCTGGGGCTTTACCAAAAGAACCTTTTTCCCATCCCAAAAAGAAGTCTGCACCAAGGCTTTGCCCACTTTTTTATCAACTTTTACATTTAGTTTTTCGGCAATTTTATCTATTACCCAGAACCCTACATTGTGGCGGGTATTTTCATACAAATTGCCGGGATTACCAAGACCTACAATCATGAACAACCCTTCATCCCCCCAGCTAAATGTTGAGAGTTTCTGTTTTATCCTTCGGCAGCCCCTGACTCAGGCTTATCTTGTTCCTCTTCATCCTCTTTTTCCAGTGCAGGAGGTATAACAGTAATTAATACCTGCTCAGGCTCCGATAGAATTTTAACGCCTTCCGGCGGGGTTAAATCGGCAACGGTCAATTTATCCCCGATCTTCATATTAGAAATATCCAAAGTGAATCTTTCCGGCAAATCTTTGGGCAGGCATTCAATTTCCACTGTGGTATCACCGTATTGAATGACACCGCCATCTTTAACCCCTACCGGTTCGCCGGAAAAATGCACTAGGAGCTCGGTCCTTATCTTTTTATCCATAGAAATTTCACTAAAGTCCACATGCCAATAACCACCTGTAAGGGGATGGCGCTGGATTTCCTTGACCATAGCCTGTACTGACCGCCCGTTTATCCGGAGATTAATGATAGCGCTTAAGCCATAAGAACCCAAAATATTGGTCAGTTCCTTTTTGGAAACTATGATTGGCAAGGAACCTATTCCTGCTCCGTAAACGACCCCGGGTAAATTCCCCTCATTCCTCATTTGATTCAGTCTTCCCTTACTGAGAGAAATATCTCTAATCGCAGCTTCCAAAGTAATTGTTTTCATTTTTCCACTCCCTTTCTCATAATTAGTATAACCAGAAAAAGGAAAGAAAAACAAAAACTTAGCTTAACGTTATCAAATTGGAAAACTATGGGTCGGTACAGGCAAATGCAAAGAGAAATCAGTCAAACAGCTTGCTAACCGACAGGTCCTCATGAATCCGAATAATTGCTTCACCCATAATAGGAGCAACCGAAAGGATCTTCAGCTTGTCCATTTTTTTGTCTTCAGTTAGAGGTATGGTATTGGTTGCCACCAACTCGGTAATGGGGGATTTTTCCAGACGGGTTATGGCCGGCCCCGAAAGGACAGGGTGGGTACAACAGGCATAAACGGACTTGGCCCCCCGTTCCATCAATGCTTCGGCACCGTTGGTAATGGTTCCTGCGGTATCTATTATATCATCAGTCATAATTACGTTTTTGCCTTCAATATCTCCGATAATGTTCATAACCTCAGAGACATTAGGCATAGGTCTCCTTTTATCAATAATGGCCAGTGGAGCCCCAATCCTTTCCGCCAGGTTCCTGGCTCTGGTAACTCCCCCCATATCGGGAGATACTACAACCACATCTTCCAACCCTTTATTTTTATAATACTCGGCCAAAATAGGCACTCCCAGCAAATGGTCAACAGGAATATCAAAAAAGCCTTGAATTTGGCCGGCATGTAAGTCCATGGTCAAAACTCTTCTGGCACCGGCCTGAACAATTAAATTAGCCACCAATTTAGCCGTGATGGGATCACGGGCCCTGGCTTTTCTGTCTTGTCTGGCATAGCCATAATAAGGCAATACTGCGGTAATTCTGCGGGCTGATGCCCTCCGGCAAGCATCAATCATAATTAAAAGCTCCATCAGGTTATCATTAACGGGGGTGCAGGTAGGTTGAATAATAAAAACATCGGCACCGCGAACACTCTCATCAATGGTCATATTTATTTCGCCGTCACTAAAACGCCCCACTTTGCAAAAGCCCAGCTCTAACCCCATATATTCAGCTATTTCTTCTGCCAACTTGGGGTTGGCATTACCGGTCAGGATCTTTAAGTTCTTAAATCTCTTTGACATTTTCAAAAAACCTCCTAAATTTTCCTTATGTATTGTAATTATCCTCAGAGACAGAAACTGCTCTCAAGTAAGCAAAAGGACCTATTCGGCAACCGATATCAACTTTACTTTCAACGAGAACGGAATTTTGGATTTGGCAATGGTTGCCGATAATGCTATCGGTAATCCTTACTCCCGGTCCTATTACACAGTTTTCACCAATGGTAGTTTGTCCTTCCAGAATAGTTCCGGGGTAAATGACGGTATCCATTCCAACCTGAACCGTTGATTGAATATAAGTGGAATGTGGATCAATAATAGTTACTCCCGCCAGCATTAAATCCTCTAAAATACGCATTCTGAAAATTTGTTCCGCTTCCGCCAGCTGGATACGATTATTTATTCCTAAACTTTCTTTTATATCCTCTAAGAGAAAAGCCTCTACCTTTAGATTGTCTTGAACGGCAAGTTTTATTAGATCGGTCAGGTAATATTCACCTTGGGCGTTTTCATTGTTTAATTTATCTAAATACTCCCCTAAAAAATCCCCTTGAAAACAATATGAACCTGTGTTAATCTCGGTTATTGCTTTTTCCTCGGGGGAGGCATCCTTTTCCTCCACGATAGCTTTAATTTTGTTGTTTTCTCTGATAATTCGGCCATAACCCTTGGGATTGGCAACATTGGCCGTTAAAACGGTAATTTTGGCATCTGCCTCAGTATGTACAGCCAATAAACTTTTTAAAGTGGAAGCCCTAAGTAACGGTGTATCACCACATACTACCAAAACAGGGCCGGTAGTATCTTTTAATAGTTCCTTGGCCTGTAATACAGCGTGTCCTGTCCCTAACTGCTGCCGTTGATAAACTACCTCCACATCCGCCGGCAACCATTGTTCAATTTTTGGAGCTCCATGACCCAAAACCACAATTTTTCTTTTTATACCGGCTTCCGTCAATGCATCCAGCACATGGCCCAGCATTGGTTTACCAACTACCCCGTGAAGAACCTTGGGAATTTTAGATTTCATTCTGGTTCCTTGCCCGGCTGCCAGGACAATTGCTGTACTGTTCATTTAATAGCCTCCTTAACCCAAATTTTTCGCTATTAATAGTACCATATATTCATTAAAATCTCCACTGAAAAGAGACCCTTTTTCAAAACCCAAAAATAAAGAAAACTTGGTTTGCACCAAGTAATATTTAAACTTCCCTAAGGGTCAAAAAAAAAGGAGCTCGTCCCCGCTCCTTTGGGGTAGAGTTCCTCTTTAGATAGCTTCTTCATAGGCCTTTAAGACCGCACTCTGAATAACGTCCCTTGCAGATGAAGAAATTGGATGGGCAATGTCTCTGAATTCTCCATCAGGCATTTTCTTACTGGGCATTGCTACAAATAAACCTTTTTGACCCTCAACAACCTTTACATCATGCACAACGAAGGCATCATCGAAGGTAACGGAAACTATAGCCTTCATCCTGCCGTCCAGATTTATTTTTCTAATCCGTACATCTGTAATATTCAATTGCTTCACCACCTTCCTGATATGCGGAACATTTTGACATCAATGACCATATTCGGCATTAATTTGGAAATTCCTTCTTTAGTATAAGAAAATTACCAATAATTATAGATTTTATACCTCCGGATTTAATTTTTTGAAATTATTTCTATTCTTCCGTTCTTCTCATCCAATTCTACCAGCTCTAACAACCCCAAATAATCATCAACCAGTTTTTTCTCGGGTTCTTTGGTATCTACCAGCACGCCCATCCCCAATACCTCTGCTTTAAATTCTTTCATCATTTCCATCATGCCTTTGGCTGTCCCTCCGGCTTTCATAAAATCATCAATTAGAATAACCTTGGCTCCCGTTGGCAAAGCCCTGCGGGCCAGAGACATGGTACCTATTTTTTTGGTGGAACCGGACACGTAGTTAATACTGACAGCAGAGCCTTCCGTAACCCTGCTGCCGTCTCGGATAATCACCAGCGGCACGTTAAAGGCCTTAGCGGTCATTAAAGCCAAAGGAATACCTTTCGTTTCCACGGTTACGATATAATCGGGGTTTCTCCCTTGAAAACGGTGGGCAAAAATGGCGCCGATTTTAGAGGCAATGATTGGATTAAAAATAACATCGGTCATATATAGGTAACCGCCCGGCAATATCCTTTCCGGGTTTGACAGCATGGAGACCAATTCATCTAAAAACTCGTTCTCGATTTCAAAACTATTATAAGGCAAAAATTTTACTCCGCCGGCAGCCCCTGCAACCGTTTCCAGGCTGCCTTGTCCGGTTTTCTGCAAAGTTTCCTTAATAATGCTTAAATCTTCACTAATGCTGGATTTCGCCGCTTGAAAATAATCAGCAAAAAAGCCCAGGGTAAACAGTTGTTGTGGGTTTTCCAAAAGCATTTTAGTTATTAAGACCATTCGTTCACTTCTACGCCACTTTTCCACCTTTTTCACCTCTATTTTTTATTATTTTCTTGTTATTTCCGAATATTTAAAGGTTATTTCATAAATTCATTCACTTGTTTTTAATTATAAAGAAAAGTCCGTTTGCGTCAAGGCTTACATGCAATGAATCCTTTTAGCAGAAAATAAATTCTCCTCTACATTATGCCGGCCCGAACACAACGCCGTGACAGCCGAGCCAATTAATATTTATTAACGAAGCATTAATAAACATCAAAAAAGGCTGGTCCGGAAACCAACCTTACATCAATATTACAGCGACACAATGACACGTTACTATACATATTAACCGCAATTTGAGTTTTCTTCGTACCCAATGAGTATGCTTTCAACTAATTTTAAATCACTGGGTTTATCCACATCCACCCCGATTTCAGGGAAGGAAATGGGAATAGCTTTACCTTTAATATTAAAGAGCTGAAAAACCCTTTCTTCGGCATCTTTAAGAGAAAGACGACCAAATACATACTTAAAAAGATATTTAAAACCTATATAATTAGCCAGCTTTAGAGGACTTTTTCTAAGCATTACTACCTCTTCGGCTTTTAAAGCACAGGGTTTGATGATTCGGGGATTTACCAAAAAGATGTTACCGCCGGTATAAATTCCGTCCCTTAGTTTTACATAGGTCCTCTCTACTCCGGGAAACTTTATTTGATTTAACGATTTTGAAATAATGGGATATATTACATCTCCTTCTTCACCCGAACACCTTTTGAGAAAATCATCGATTATGGAGCCGGTAATAAGTGGTATGTCCGATGTTACTATAAGAATACGGCTTTCATCTTTAACATCTAAATTTTCCAGAGCATTTAACAGACTTTTTATTATTGTAGGTCCGCCTTCAACAATACAAAGCCTTCTCTTCTCCTTAAACAAATCTAGCAGTTCCTTCTTTGGACCTGAAATAACGATTTGCCCCACCTCTTCCGCTTCCTCTAAAGCTTCTACAACATACTCGACCATGTATTTTTTACCGATTTTAATAAAAGCTTCGGTACTAGCGGAACTGCATTCTTTAAGGGCGCCGTTATTTAAACTGCCGGCCAAAACTATAGCTCTTGTCAAAACAAGGACTCCCTTCCATTATTTCCTATTATTCATAGTATAACCCTTGTTTTTCCAAAGATAACAACATGGCTTGTTCGGCGTTTTCAATGTGTTCACGGGCTAATCGCTCAGCCAATTTAGCATCCCGCGCAGCTATAGCCTCCAATATTTTTCTGTGTTCTTCCAAAGCTGTTTTGCTTCTTCCCGGCCGAGCCAAAGAAGCTGAACGGAAACGATGCAACTGTTCCTGTAAAAGATTTACAAAATTAACCAGGCGCTCATTGCGGGCTGCTTTATACAAAAGGTCATGGAAGGTAGTGTCTATTTCAACGATATTACGCAAATTATTGGCTTCAGTTTCTTCAGTTTCTTTTACCAATTGCCGTTCCATTTCATCAAGTTCTTCATCGGTAATACGCTCGGCGGCGAGGCTGGCTGCCAAAGCTTCCAGGGCTGCCCGCACTTCAAATACTTCTAATATGTCTTTCATGGAAATACCCGCAACATAAGCTCCCCTGCGGGGAAGCATAACAACCAAACCTTCCAACTCCAGCTTTCTAATGGCTTCCCGGACCGGAGTTCTGCTGACTCCCAATTCTTCTGCCAACTGGATTTCCATCAACCTTTCACCGGGACGCAGTACTTGATTAATAATGGCATCCCGCAATGTTTCAAAAACAATTTCCCTTAAAGGTTTATAGCCGTCTAATTTAACCGGAATTAACCTTCTGTTTTTCTTATCCATAATGTTTCACCCTTTCTTTAAACTCCTGTTCATTTAGAGTATAGGCCAACAAAACCTTATTTTCCCCTTCTTTTTTTAATTTGTCAGCAAAACTCCGAGCTTCATCAAGACACTTGAATAAAGCAAAAACGGTAGGTCCGCTTCCCGACATTAAGGCCTTTTGCGCTCCTTTGGCAACTAAGCTCTCCTTTAAATCCCGTACCTCAGGATAAAGTTTGAAAGTACTGTACTCAAGAACGTTTTCAATGTTGTTTACTAGGTAAGAAACATCGCCCTTGGCCAAGGCTTCCAGATATTTATCAATTTGGGGATGTTTAATCGCCTCATCAAGATTAAGATTTTTATACACTTGGGCCGTTTTGACCCCAAAAGGAGGTTTGACCAATACCACCCATAGTCTGGGACAAAGGGGGGCTTTTTCAATTATTTCCCCCCTACCCTTGGCCAAAGCAGTAACACCGGAAATACAAAAAGGCACGTCAGAGCCCAAAAGGGCGCCCAGCTCCAGCATTTCTTCCAAATCCATATTCAACTTAAAAAGCCGATCCATTCCCACAATTACCGCTGCCCCGTCGGTGCTTCCACCCGCCAGGCCGGCTTCAACGGGAATGTTCTTTTCAATATTAATTTCCACGCCGTCGACCTGGGGATATCTTTGTATAACCATCTCAGCAGCCTTATAGGCTAAATTTCGTTCATCCAGGGGAACCAGTGGATCATTGGCCCTTACCGTTATTCCTTTACCTGGCTTTATTGCGATTACATCATGCAGACTTATAGCCTGCATAATCATCGCCACTTCATGATACCCGTCAGGCCTTTTTTTCAAGACATCAAGGATTAAATTAATTTTGGCATAAGCTTTTATTTTTATACTCTCCACTGGCAAGCCTCTTTCTCCTACTCATTCTTATTAAGATTAATTATATTATAATTTCCATAGTTATTAAAATAAAAATATGTAAAAAAACGGTGCCGAGGCACCGTTTCTAAGCTCGTTATCCAATATCACTTTTATCTTTGGTTTATGGTTTATTTCGTTCAATTCAAATTTATTTTATGCTTTTGGCATCTTCGCAGTTTATTGATTATTTCGCTGCACTTTCGTTAGCATATTCTACAGCGGAAGCCGGTTCAATTTCTTCTTTTTCATCTTTTAAAATGAGATTGAGGAAAATTCCTGCCAGAGTAGCATACATAACACCATGATTGCTAACCCCGATACCTAAGGCAAATATTACTGAGGCAATAATAAGATTTTTGTTTTTCGAAAAATCAACTTTAGCTTCAACCAGTGTGCGAAGGCCCGCTGCTCCAATCATACCGAACAACAGAATTTCCACACCGCCCATGACCGCAGTTGGGATACTCATAATCGCAGCCTGTAGGGGATTGAAGAAGCTCAAGCAGATGGCAAAGATGGCTGCAATCCAGATATTGAATGTGCTGTAAACCTTAGTAATGGCTAATACCCCGATATTTTCCGCATAAGTTGTTAACGGTACTCCGCCAAATATACTGGCTGCTCCTGTTGCCAAACCATTGCCTAAGACAACTTTATCAAAACCTGGGTTTAGGTTAAGGTCTTTGCCGGTAATATTGGAGAGGATCATCATATGGCCCAGGTCTTCAATCAAAGTGATGAGAGCCAGCGGAGCAAAAGCAAGTATGGCAACCCAATCTATGCTGAAAGAAGCTACATGATTGAAGGGCAAAGCAAAGGGTTTTTCAAAAGCTTCGACAATTGCCGTTGTATCAACTTGTCCCATAAATAAAGCCAGTATATATCCGGCAACTATAGCCAAAAGAACCGGCACAATCTTTGAAAATCCTTTGCCATATATACTAACCAGAATTGCTACCGCTAATGTAAATATTGCTAACACCCAATTTTCGGAGGACATAGATACCGCTACCGGGGTCAAACTTAATCCGATGATTGCAACAACGCTTCCTGCGACTACAGGAGGAATTACTTTATTTATCCAGTTAAGACCGAAAATACTCAAGAGAAAGAAGATGAGCACATAAGCTAAACCTACGGATAAAACACCTGTCATGGCCGAAGAAATATTAGCTTGATCTTTAACAAACAATGTCAAAGTGGCAATAAAAGCAAAGGATGAACCAAGATAAGCAGGAACTTGACTGCGTGTGGTGAGCAGGAATATTACCGTTCCTAGTCCGGAACAGAACAGAGCTGCGGCTGGCGAAAGGCCGGTAAGTAACGGTACAAGAATTGTTGCGCCGGTCATAGCAAACAAATGCTGTATTCCCAGGGGTATGGCCTTGGTTAATGGTAACCTTTCATGAATTTGAACTTCTCGCATGTTTTTATTCCTCCTCTTTTTCGCCGCATAAAAAACCTCCTTACCGTGATAGAGCACAATAAGGAGGTATTAATCAACTTATACCTAACCCCTTGCTCCTTTTTGGCCTCACGGGACCATTTTAAAGGTAGAAGGTTTCTTATGCAGTTATTAATATCATGATAATTATAACTAATGAACTTTTATTCGTCAATAAAAGTTTTTCAGAACACAAATATGTGGCAAAAAGTAAAACCGGCACCGTTTTTATCTCTCAGGCTTTAATCAAATTATTTATGGATTCAAGCAATGTTTGACTGGTATAACTGATATTGACAAAATTTTCCTCAATGGATGCAATGGCCTTTTTTTCTTCCACCGCCGAAGTAGCAATACCGTTGATGCTATCCCGGTTATTTAGAAGATCCTCAGTAATTTTAGCTAATGAAGGTCCTATTTCTCCGACTACACTATATATTTCTTCCATTAAACCCCGTATGGTCTCAACGGATTTACGACTTTCTTCTGCCAATTTTCTAACTTCCTGGGCTACAACGGCGAAACCTCTTCCCTGATCACCGGCCCGGGCTGCCTCAATAGCCGCATTAAGGGCTAATAGATTGGTTTGACCCGATATGTGCTTAATGGTTTCCACAAAGGAACTAATTTTATCGGTGGCTTCTTTTAATTTTTTCGATGCGACTATGGTATCATTTATCCTTTGGGCTTCTTCGTTCATTTTTTCACTTACATTAACAACGGTTGTTGAAGAAACCTCAATAGCTGCCGAAACTTCTTCGGTAATGGCAACGATATTTTGGATCTCTTGATTAAGCTGATTGCAAATCTCCGAAACCTGCCGTGATATTTTCCGATAATAAAATAACGTTATGTACTCCATTATTTTCTTTGTAGAATCGAAAGTAGGAATCCTGTAGGCCGGGATTATAATTACATCAGGCCGCAGATATTTTCCATATTTTTCCAATGCATTGCCGCTACCCACTATGGTAGCTGCGCCGGCTATGTACTTGGCACCCCGCAAAGCTTCAATTACATCTTCCTCGGTTACCTCGTCATAAGGCACTATCTTAAAACGAACATGATCTACTCCCTGTTCCAAACAATACTCTTTGATTTTGTTTGCTTGAGCAGTATTATTGTTAAAAATAACTACTTCTTCACCAGGCTGTATTTTGGCAATTTGGACATAAAATTTTGAATTAGGAACCAATTCCAGGCTCACAATTTTCTCTCTAGGCACTTTTTGGGCAGCCTCATTGATTCGAGTAGGCAGTGCCAAAAACAAATCGGCTTCAGTACCTACAGCCAATTTATCTATTCCTAAGGCCCTCCCGTCTATATCTTTGCCAAATACCTCGTTGGCAACCGCTAATAGCTCATCAGCCACCACTTGACTGCTCCCAACAGTAATTACTTTCAGACCTTTGGCCATATTTTCCTCCTCTTTTAAAAATTCATTTCTTTTGTCATATTTTAATTGAAAAAATAGCCTTGGAAAATTTAGAGAATTTTGTATAATTTAATTCGACTTATTTAGATAAATACCTGCCATACTTTTCTTTTTTTCGTCAAAATATTAACAAATATTTAAATAAATTTCCACTCCCAAAAATATTTTAGCATTTTTTTAAAACTGAATTTATTCCAGTTTATAAAAAGGCGGCAAAAAAGACACCAAAGGGTGTCTATTTAACATAAAACCAAAGCAAAAATACCAAAAGTTTTTTAAAGTATTTTAGCCAGAAAACCTCTGGTCCGGGGGTGTTGAGGATTGGTGAATATTTGTGAAGGTGGTCCCTCTTCAACAATTCTTCCGTCATCCATAAAAAGAACCCGGTCGGCCACTTCCCTGGCAAAGCCCATCTCGTGGGTTACAACAACCATTGTCATACCCTCTTTGGCCAGGTCCATCATAACGGCCAATACCTTGCCGACCAGTTCCGGGTCCAGGGCTGAAGTGGGCTCATCAAAAAGCATGATTTTAGGTTCCATGGCCAGCGCCCTGGCAATAGCCACCCTTTGCTGCTGCCCTCCCGATAATTGGGAAGGGTAGGAATTGGCTTTTTCTTCCAAGCCTACTTTTCTTAACAGTTTCAAAGCCCGTTCTGTTGCTTCCTGTTTGCTGATTTTTTTAACCAATACCGGTGCTTCGATGATATTTTCTAAAACCGTCATATGGGGGAAGAGATTAAATCTCTGAAATACCATTCCGATATTTTCCCGGATTTTATATATATCCTTGGCCGGTGCTTTGACAAGCTTGCCGTTGACTTCTTTAAAACCCAAAAGCTCTCCGTCAATGTAAATTTTGCCGGAATCAATCTTTTCCAAATAATTCATGCACCTTAATAAAGTACTTTTTCCCGAGCCGCTGGGTCCGATTACAACCACAACTTCACCGGCTTTTATTTCCAGGCTTAAGTCTTTAAGCACCTTTAAAGAGCCAAAACTTTTGGATATGTTTTCAATTTTAATCATTCTTTTACTCCCCTTACTCGGATTGAGCTAATTTACTTTCCAGTTTACCAAAAACCAAAGTGAAAAAGGTAGTTAAAAAGAGATAAATAACGCCGGCGGTAATAAACATTTCAAAAGGTTTAAAATGGGAAGCGGCATAGATCTGAGCCGTTCTGGTCAATTCAACCATGGAAATGGTGGAAACCAAAGCAGTATCTTTCAAAAGGGTTATAAACTCATTTCCCATTGGTGGAATTAAACGCCGGTAAGTTTGAGGAATAATTATTCTCCGCATGGCTTGAAAATAAGTCATCCCCAAAGACAAAGACGCCTCCATCTGGCCTTTGTCAACGGATTGAATACCGGCTCTGATGATTTCAGCAATATAGGCTCCACCGCAAAGACTGATACTGATCACCGCTGCCGGAAAAGGGTCCAAGGTAAGGCCGATTACCATCGGCAAAGCATAATAAACAATAAACAATTGTACTAAAAGGGGTATTCCTCGAAATACCCAGGTATAAATGGAACCAATAAAATTTAATACAGGATTTTTAATAATCTTCATAAAGGCAATAATAAGCCCTATCATCGTGCCAAAAGTGATGGCACAGGCGGTCAAGGTCACCGTCATACCTGCGCCTTTGATTAAAAGGGGTAGCATTTTTACTGTAAAAGCCCAATCCCACACAAATCCAAAACTTATCATTAACTCTTATCCCCCTTTTTTGCCTTAAACCTAATTAAATAAAAAATCAGCAAAAGCAATTTTATTTTATGGTAAAAGGGGGGACATGATTATCCCCCCCTAAAAAACTTCCTATATTAGCTTAAATGTTTTACTAAAATTAATCAAGCCCTTCTGTTATGTCATAACCTATCCATTTCATAGAAATTTCTCTCAAGGTTCCGTCTGCTTTCATGGATTCAATGGATTCGTTCAGTTTGTCTAAATGTTCTTTATATTCTTTGCGAACTGCTATACCGATATTATCATCTTCATTAACACCGATATCCTGGCCTACTTTTTTGTATTTTCCTGTTTTAATCCACTCGGGAGCAGCAAAGCCGTCAATTATTATTGCTTCAACACGCCCATTATCCAAATCGGTAAAAGCTTGGGGAAATTTATCATAAAGCTTTAAATTATTATCTGTAAACCCTGCTGCCCTGGCTTCCTTTTCCCCGGTACTTCCCAGCTGAGTGCCGATAACCTTGCCTTTTAAATCATCCAATGTTTCAATTGGCTCATTATTATCAACTTTCACCAAAATAACCTGGGAAGCAACTCCATATGGACCGGCGAAATTCACCACTTCTCTCCGTTCCTTAAACATATTCATTCCGGAAATAATAACATCAAATTTTTTAGAAAGCAATGAAGCAACAACACTGTTCCACTCTGTAGGCATCCATTCTATTTCTACGCCGATGCGCTTGCTGATTTCTTTGGCCATATCAATATCAAAACCAATCAATTGACCTTTTTCATCACGGAAACCCATGGGCGGGTAGGCATCGTCCAATCCTGCAACTATTTTACCGGCTTTTTGTACTCTCTCCCAAGAGCCGTCACCGGCCGGTTCGCCTTCTTGTTTGGATTCTTCCTGGGACTGCTGGTTTTGTGGTTGTTCCTTCGGACCACAACCTGTTACTACCAATGCAAAGGTTAAGAATATAACCAATGCCCAAATGAAACTTCTTTTTTGCATCGCAATTAACCCCCTGGTTTTATTATTTATCATGTCATTATTTTAACTTACTAAAGTATAAGAGTCAATATATTTTTTTCTTTTCTTATTTTTTTGTTTTCTAAAAAAAATAAATCCTTTCCCATTAGTATAAATATTCAAATTTTCACCACACTAATATCAGGAGGTGCTTTTATGGGGCTTAAAAGCAATTGGCGCAATAAAACAAGTTTAAGGGAAAAAATATCTTTAATAAATTTATTTGACAAAACTCCTATGGAGGTCGCCGACCCTATCGACTGTATTAACTGTTTCCCGCCAACTCCCGCCGAGAATGAGTCCGAGCAAAAATAATTCGCTCGGATTTTTTATTTACAAATTATTTGTCCTTGTGGTATTATATACTTAGATATTTAGATGTTTATCTAATTATTTAAATATCATTTTTTCGGGGGTGAAAATTTGCTTAATCAAAATAATGTTTTTAAAGCCCTGTCGGATCCTAATAGGCGGAAAATATTAAATCTTTTAAAGGAAAAAGACATGACCGCCGGTGAAATTGCCGATTATTTTAATATTTCCAAACCCAGCATCAGTCATCATTTAAATATTTTAAAACAGGCCGATCTGATCCTTGATGAACGGCAAGGTCAAAACATCCTTTATTCTTTAAATACCACCGTATTTCAGGAACTGCTAAGCTTTTTTCTCAAACTAATTGACAAAAAGGAGGTAGATAACCCATGAAATTCCTTAAAAAAGAATGGTTCTTATTATTGATACTGATAATTCAGCTAATAGCCGCAATAATAATTTACCCATATATGCCCGACCAGGTACCGACCCACTGGAACATGAGAGGAGAAATTGATGATTATAGTTCAAAAGAATTTGGCACTTTCTTTTTACCTTTAATGAATATCGGCTTATATGTCCTTTTTCTCGCCCTTCCTCATTTGGATCCCAAAAAAGCTAACTATGACAAATTTCACGGCTCTTACCGTTTGATTAGATTTGCTACCCATATTTTCTTTACGTTTATGTTTTTTATTACCGCTGCCGTTTCCTTGGGATATTCCGTTGACGTGGGACTTTGGATATCGGTAGGAGTTGCCCTGCTCTTTATTGTCATGGGTAATATCATGGGCAGGGTCAGACATAATTATTTCGTAGGTTTTCGCTATCCCTGGACCCTGGCTAACGAGGAAGTTTGGCGCAAGACCCACCGCTTTGGTTCGAAAGCCATGGTAATCGGAGGAGTTCTTGCCCTAGTGGGTGTAGTATTAACCCAAGATACCGCCAGGTTTATTGTTCTAATGGTCGGCCTTTTTATCCCAACCATTATAACCACCGTTTATTCCTATCTGGTTTTCAAAAATATTGAAAAAAGTTAATCTGAAACAGTTAATTTTAAAGGGATGCCCTTGGGCATCCCTCAACTTGTTGCTTAACCATATTTATTATCAACGAAAAGCTAGCTCAAACAAT
>JAAXZE010000074.1 GCA_012720075.1 Clostridia bacterium | reverse complement strand
TTTAATATATTTTACCCATTAAAAAAACCTGCATAATTGCAGGTCTTATAGAACATTTTTGAGATTGGCAATGGCCATTTTAATAAAGCTTTTATTTTTCTGGAAAATATCCTCCAAAGCCCATACCAGTTTATCCATCTGTTCATACTCTATGGTCAAGGGCGGTTCAATTCGGATGACATTGGGATTGTTCAAGGTATAAGCGGTGATAATGTGATATTCATTTAGCAACTGACCGGCAACCAGGGATGCAAAATACTCATGGGCCAAATTCTCCAGGGTACCGCCCGATAATCTGTTGAGTAAGGTATTATTGGAGCCTTTAAGTTCCAGACCAATCATCAGGCCTTTGCCCCGGACTTCCTTAATAATGGGATACATCTCCTGCAATCCTTTCAGTTTGCTTAATAAATACTGACCTTTTTTCTCTGCTTCCAGGGGAAGATTATTTTTGAGGATGAACTCCAAAGCCGCTATTCCTGCCGAACAGGCCAAATTATTGCCGCCAAAGGTGGAAGTATGCAGTATAGCCTTATCCATACCGCCATAAGCGCTGTTATGAATCTTTTCGGTAGTAATATAGGCCCCAATGGGCATTACACCGCCACCCAAAGACTTGGCCAGACACATGATGTCAGGAACAACGTCTTCGTATTCACAGGCAAACATTTTTCCTGTCCGGCCCAAACCTGTCTGAATTTCATCAATGATTAACAGGGTGTTATAGCGGGTGCATAGTTCCCGGACCCTTTTCAGATAACCTTGGGGCGGCACGATAATCCCGCCTTCACCTTGAATGCACTCTACAATAAAGGCGGCCGCATCACCGGATTTGAGAGCCTGTTCCAGGCTCTCGGCATCGCCGAAGGGAACCGGATGGCAATTGGGGACCAGAGGCTGGAAAGGCAGTTTATACTTTTCCCTGCCGGTAACCGACAGGGCGCCAAAAGTCTTCCCATGGAAGGAACCTTCGCAGTAAATGATTTTTTCTTTTTTTGTGGCAATCCTGGCCAGCTTCAAGGCTCCCTCCACCGCTTCAGCGCCGCTGTTGCAAAAAAAGGTCCTCTTTAAATCACCGGGTGTTATCTGGGCCAAATTATGGGCCAAAACTGCGGGTGCCACGCCCAAAGAAGCCTGCAGTATATTGGGCAGGTTCTTCACTTTTTCCAAAGCCTTTAAAACCTCAGGGGGATTATGGCCTAAGTTTAATGCGCCATAGCCGCCTAAAAAATCTATGTATTCCTGTCCTTGGCTATCTTTGATTATGCACCCGGAAGCCTCTTTGTACAGTCTATCGAATTTAACCAGTCCCATAGTGGTAACCAGGCCGGGGTTAAGATACTCCCTGTGAAGCTCCCTCAGTTCTTTTTCCGTAATCTCCAACCCTTCTTCAATGCTAATAAGCTTTTTCACCGTAATCTCCACCTTTAGATATGGTAATATTTTACATGTATTATACAGCAATTATTTGAGGGATGCAATTTTAGCAGAGGTTGAGGATGAGGTTAAGGTTAAGGCTAACTATAAACTAGAGGTTAAAGGTAAAAGATTTGAGATTATAGATTGGAGATTAGAGGTTTTCGACGTCACGATGGCACGGTGTCACAATGTCACTTCCAAATAAAAATGTGTCCGTCCTTGATGGTGTTTACATTAAAATAAAAATATTAGGGCAAACACGCAGGTTTGCCCCTACAATTACTGATTTGTTAGGGTCAGCGTGGGAAACCGCCCCCTACATTTATTATTCATCGTCACTACGGTACGGTATGTCTATAATTTAAAAAGATGCATCAATTTAAATTGGCATGCATCGGATACATCATGCATTTTGCTTGAGAGCAGATGCATCCCCAAAGCTTAACATTCATCAGGTGCATCATCAAATTTAACTATCTTGTACTACTTTTCGTCGTCACGATGACACGTTGACACAATGTCACGGTGAATTTAGATGCCCAGCTGGGCCCGTTTCTTATTAATATGGTCTTCTATGGCTTGGGCGGCTTCAGCTGGATCATCGGACAAAGCTACTCTGCCGCCGGTTAAGCCTTCCAGGTCCTGGGTTAAAAATTTAGCTAACTCTGCCCCACCGGTTACGGGCGGTATGGGTGAAAAATGGGTGTATAAGCCGTAAGCCAGGCTGAATATGCCGTCGATGGTAGCTTTTTGCTCCATCCATTCCGGAGCGCTGACTGCTACCGGCAGTTGTGACGAATCCACTCCTAAGGCATCGGCAATGGCTGTAACCAGCATGGTAATCCGGCCGGTGTCGGTACAGGTTCCAAAGGGTAATACCGGCGGAATGCCCAGCATATTGCAAACTTCCTGCAAGCCCGGTCCGGCATATTTAATGGCATCCTTATTGCACATCCCGGCCACTTCCAAGCCGTGACAGCCGCAGCCGCCGGCTACAACCAGGATATCCCGCTTCACCAATTCCTTTGCCAAATTCACGGTCATCCAGTCTTGAGGACCGTTTTTCAAAGTACTGCAGTTGACTATTGCCACTACTCCTTTGACTTTTCCGGCTTTAATTACATCCAGGAAAGGATCCAGTTTGCCGCCTAAAGCTTTGAGAATGGCTTCCGTTGAGAAACCGGCAACAGCCTTGGTTTTCTTTTGAGGGACATAGGGTTTTACCTGCTCTTTGCGGACTTTAAAATTGTCTAAAGCCCATTGGATGAGCTTACGGGCCATTTCTTCCGCTTCCGGCGGTTTGTAGTCAAGATTTTTGTCCACCTTGGGCAGCCGTACCAGGTCATTGACCGAAACCAGAGTAACCTTGTACTTTTCAGCATAAGGAGCCAAATTGGGGGGCGAACAGTTTTCATCCATAGCAAAAACATCGACGGTCCCTGTGGCCAGAAGAGGTTCAATGGCCAGCCAGTTTCCGGTATGGCCGGCAAAAACCTCATCCATGGCGAACCTTTGCAATATTTCCTGCCCCGTTTCAATGGAGCCTATTACTCTAATCCCTTTGGCTCCTATCTGCCTGGCTTTTTCCTGCCATTCGGGCTTTTTAGCCTCATAAATGGTGGCAATTCCCATCCAGGGCTCATGGCCGTTAAAAACAATGTTTACATATTCGGGGTCCATTACTCCCAGGTCCATATCAACCTCATGGGGCATGGGAGTCCCGAATAAAATATCCTGGCACATTTCCAGAGGAATTTGGGCGCCGTAAATACAAGCAATACTTAACCTCAAGGCTTTCCGGGCCAAAGACAGGAAATCGCCGTCAACGTTGGTCAAACAGCTGGCGGTAGCGTCTTTGATTTCATGTAATACCCCTGCCGGGAAAATAGCCAGGTCCTGCCAAACCTTCTGCCGTTCTTTCGGTGCAAAAGCCTGGATAATTTTGCTGGGTTCCTGATAATCGTTGGATAGCTCGGCGATAAAGTATTCGGCCAGCTTTTCAGCATCTTTGTTGACATCGCCGCAAGTTTCAATGCCCAGCTTTTCACACATGGTATAAAGTTTTTCTTTATCGGTAATTTTAAACGGAGTTTTGCCCTGGGCTGTTGAGCGTAAAGTGCTGAAAGCCATAAAAGCATGGTGGGTATAGGTTGAAGTACCCATGACATTTCTTAAAAGCATATCCCGCATGGCCATAGCATCGGGGGAGATACCGCATACCCCATAGTCGGCGCCGGCCTTTTCCGAGATGCGGCAGGGACCGTTGCTGCAGAGCTGGCAGCTTATTCCTGCCTCACAAAAATTACAGCGGATTTTATCCTGGGGATCAAAACGGTCAAAAACATTGCTCATACCGTCAGGAACAAGCCTTTTTTCATACATCTCCTGAACCGAATCATGATAACTTATCCGTCCGTTAATACGATGGGGAACTTCCCTTGCCATAAAATACCTCCTTATAAGCTTTCTTTCCGTAATATTTTTTCACTTCCTTTCTTTTTCATACTTAAATTCGCCAAAATAAAAAAAGCGCAGACAAACTGCGCAAGGTTGGGGGGTTGCAATATTACGTTTTGATTATATAGTTGTATCCTGAAAAATGCCATTTTTTAGGGATGCATCCGCTTTATTTTTTTACAGCATGATGCATCCAATGAATGTTAAATTTCAGGACGCATCTGCTTTAAGGATATTCTGCATGATGAATTATTTATATAGAAGAGATTTGTGTATTGTTTTCCGATATACATTATTTGGGCAAACACGTAGGTTTGCACCTACAACGGGTCGGCCTGGAAACCAATCCTACATTTGGTATTTCGATGCCACGGCGGTACGATATGTCTATAATTAAAAGGGATGAATCATCATTTGGGTAGCTTTTTTGGGATGCATCAATTTAAATTTCATACATCGGAAACATCATGCATTTTGCGTGAGAGCAGATGCATCCCCAAAGCTTTACATTCATCGGGTGCATCATCCAATGTGGCTTTCATGTGATACTTTACGTCGTCACGGTGACATGATGTCAATATTGTTTATCATACAACTTTCACTACATTATATCCTGCTTTATTAAGTTCTTTTATTATTTCATTTACATGTTTATGACCGTTGGTTTCAACGGTTACTTCCAGTTGAACCTGCATAAAGCGGTCCAGAGTTTTAAATTGATTATGGTCTAATTTAATTACATTAGCCTGCATACGGGCCAGGATTTCGGAGATTTTCAACAGCTGCCCCGGTATATCGGGAAGCTCCACCGCAAAGCAGAAAATACGGCCCCGGGAAACCAGTCCCCGGTCTATTAAAGACGAAATAGTTACTACATCTATATTTCCACCGCTTACCACACAAACAATATTCTTATTTTTTTCCTTGATTTTTTTCAAGGCGGCTAATGAAAGGACTCCCGCGTTTTCTCCGATTAATTTTTCTTTCTCTAACAGCAATAAAAATGATTCCATTATATCAAAGTCGGGGACGGTTATTAATTCGTCAACATATTTCTTAATGATTGAAAAGGTTATGTCCCCGGGCTTTTTGACAGCCACACCGTCGGCTATGGTTTCAACCTTATCCAGACCCACTATCTTGTTTTGTTCAAGGGAAGCAGCCATAGATTTGGCCCCTTCCGGTTCAACCCCGATTATTTTAACGTCAGGTTTCAACATTTTGGCGGCCATGGCAATACCGCCTATTAACCCTCCGCCGCCAATGGGAACTATTATGCAGTCTACATTATCCAACTGCCTGACTATTTCCACCCCTATTGTACCCTGACCGGTAATCACATCCCAATCATTAAAGGGATGAATAAAAGTATAACCTTTTTCCTTTTCCAATTGCCTGGCTTTTTCAAAAGCGTCATCATAGCATTTTCCGCAAAGAACAACCTCAGCTCCATATTTTCGGGTGGCATCTACCTTAATCAAAGGGGTAGTCTCGGGCATAACTATGGTGGCTTTAATGCCTAATTGCTGAGCGGCATAAGCTACACCCTGGGCATGGTTTCCGGAGGATGCGGCGATCAAGCCTTTTTGTCTTTTATCCTCGGGAAGCTGGCTCAGTTTATAATAAGCGCCCCTGATTTTAAAGGCACCGGTCACCTGAAGATTTTCGGGCTTAATATATACATTGTTTTCATATTCACTGCTGAAAAACCTGCTGTGAATCAGATTGGTCTCAATGGTAACATCCTTTAACTTTTCCTTGGCTTTTAAAAAATCGAAAAGGGTTAATTTATCACTTTCGCTATCTAATGTTTCCAGGGCAAAATTTTTCATTTTCTCCTCCTAAAATATCTGTTTTTCATTTTGGTGTATCATAACAATTTTTGCAATTTTGCTTTGTATTATAATAGACTATAAATATCCAGTCAAGATTAAAATTTAATATATTAATTAAGTATATTTTTTAGTTTGTATTTGTCGAAACTATAATGAGTTATGGTACAAAAATCATGACCACCCGCTCAGCGGGTGGTTTGCTCTCGCCCTATAAGGGCGGTTACTAGGCTGAGCCTAAAGGCTCGCTGAATAGTCCGCCAACCGCACATTTTTTCAAGCAACCCCTAAAGGGGTTCTTTATTTTTTC
>JAAXZE010000005.1 GCA_012720075.1 Clostridia bacterium | reverse complement strand
GTCTTAACCGCTTGACCAATGGGCCATGGTGAGCCATCCGCGACTCGAACGCGGGACACCCTGATTAAAAGTCAGGTGCTCTGCCTGCTGAGCTAATGGCTCTCTTAGCGTCTCACATTTCTATATTCTACTAGGCGGCGGAAATAAAGTCAAGGGAAATATTTGGTTTTCTAGCTTTTTTGTTGGAGAAAAACCCGCAAGGCTTCCTGCCAGATTTCCTTCAAAGGAACCCCGTTTTTTTCGGCCAGGGTCTTACAATCGGCATATTCCGGTTTAACATTTAATATTTTATTTTTATTTTTGCTTATTTTAATCCTGACTTGACCCCAGGAAGTATTTACTTCCTGCCACTCCCGGGTAAGTTTTACCCTGTCTACCGGATACATTCTTAAGCCTATGGTAGTGGTCTCCCTTAAAATAATTTGAATTAATGCGGAATGGTCCTCAAGGTTACTGGTGACTGAAATAAGGGTTCCGGGACGATTCTTTTTCATTTGTACCGGAGTAAGGTATACGTCAACGGCTCCGGCATTAAACAATTTTTCCATAAGATAATCATAAAACTCCGGGTTCATATCATCAATATTTGCTTCAATAACCATGGCTTTGTCACTATCGTCAACACCGAAAACTTCTCCCGCTTCTTCTCCCAAAATAAGCCTCAAAACATTAGGTATAGGCAAATCCCAGGTTCCCGCTCCATAAACCGTTTGTTTAACCTTTAACGGCGGCTGGCTGCCGAAATGGGAGGTTAATGTTGTGATAATGGCCGCACCGGTTGGTGTCACCAATTCGCCCTGAACCTCATTGGAATAGGTGACCGCATCCTTTAACAGCTCTGCCGTAGCCGGCGCCGGTATGGGCATAAGACCATGGGCACATTTTATTGTACCCTGCCCGACATTCAGAGGAGAAGAATAAACTTTGGTAATGCCCAGTTTATAAATTCCCCAGGCTGCACCGACAATGTCGATAATCGCGTCTACCGCACCGACCTCATGAAAATGAACTTTTTGGATATCGGTGCCGTGAACCTTGGCTTCAGCCTGGGCTAATTTCCTAAAAATTTTCAAAGCCAGGCCCTTTACCTCCGAAGGCAGCTTTCCTTCATTTATTATGGACTCGATATGACATAAATGCCGATGGGGCTGCTGCTTATTTAAAAGCTTAACATCCAAATGCTTGGCGCTAATTCCTTGTTTCAATACATCCTTTACTACTATTTCATACCCGCTAATAGGCAGCGTCTTTAAAACTCCCTTTAATTCCTCCAAATCCAATCCCGCTGCCACAAAGGAGCCTAAAATCATATTCCCGCTTATACCTGATGAACAATTAAAATAGGCTGTAACCAAGTCATTCAATCCTTTCATTTTTACTTAAACACTTACCCACCTACACACTAACACGCTTATATTACCAGTTACCAGTCGCTTATAAAGCATTTATCATACTGGCCAGCCGGGCAGCGCCAAAGCCGTTATCAATATTTACCACACCTACTCCGGCCGCACAACTATTCAGCATGGCCAATAAGGCGCTAAGCCCGTTAAAACTTGCCCCATAGCCAACACTGGTAGGCACGGCAATTACCGGAACATTGACCAGACCGCCCACTACACTGGCTAAAGCACCTTCCATACCTGCAACTACAATGATTACTCTGGCCTGATTAAGTTTATTAATATTGGCTAAAAGCCTATGTAGTCCCGCCACACCGACATCATAAAGCCGCTCAACTTTGTTGCCGAAAGCCTCAGCGGTAATTACGGCTTCCTCTGCTACCGGGAGGTCCGCCGTTCCGGCACTGACTACCAAAATGGTGCCTTTGCCGGTTATTTCCCGGTGCTCATTGACCTTGATTATCCGGGCCAATTTATAGTATTTAGCCTCGGGGAACACTTCCTTAACAGCATTATAAGCCTCTTCATCGGCTCGGGTAGCTAAAATGTTATTACTCCTTTGAGCCAAAACCTTAACTATATCCTTGACCTGTTCCGGGGTTTTGCCCTGGCAGAAAACTACCTCAGGATGACCCTGCCGAAGTTCCCGATGAAAATCCACCTTGGCAAAGCCTAAGTCTTTAAAAGGCAATTCTTTTAATTCCTGGATGGCCTCATCTACTTCAACGGTGCCGGCCTTTAAATCTTCCAGGAGCTTTCTTAATTCCTTCTCCTGCACTAAATTTCCCCTCCAGACCTATTCATACTCCCGGTGCGATAACCGGTTAAATCCAAAGTAACATAGTAAAAGCCCAGTTCTAAGAAATATTGAGCAATTTTCTCCCGCCGGTCAAAAACCTTTTCCAGGTCCTTTGCTTCTACCTCAATTCTGACCAGATTATTATGGTCCCTTACCCGAACCTGGGTCAACCCCAGGCTGTTTTTTATAAACATTTCCCCATCAATTATTCTCTTTATTTTTTCCAAGGTTATTTCGGTGTTAAAGGGAATACGAGTGGCCAGACAAGGTTCCGAGGGCTTATTCCAAGACGATAACCCCAGCTCTTTGGCGGCTTGCCTTATTTCTTCTTTTGAAAAACCTATCTCAGCCAGAGGACTGGCTATCCCTAACTCACTCACTGCTTTTAATCCGGGCCGGTAATCCTTGAGATCATCAAGATTGGAGCCTTCCACCACAACTTCCAGACCATTTTCCTGAGCCAACTGACGCATAAATAAAAATCGCTCCTTTTTGCAATGATAACACCGGTCGACAGGGTTGGATCGGACCAGGGGGTTTTCTAGATCATTTAACTCCAAAATATCGTGCCGGGCCCCTATCTCTTGGGCAACCTGTCGGGCCCAATCCTTTTCCTGAGGAGTATTTAGCGGTGAATTGGCGGTAACGGCCCATACTCTATCACCCAATACATCATAAGCCACCTTTAATAGCAGAGAACTGTCAACTCCCCCGGAAAAAGCGACTAAAACCCCGTTTTTATTCTCAAACCATTCTTTTAATTTAGCCAGTTTTTCTTCCATTTGCATAACCTCCGTATAGAAAAAGAAAAGACCAAAAAGGCATTGGCATATTTACCACACCTTCATAGTCGCCCGCTAGCTTTAAAATAGGTTAAGTCTTATTAAACCTTCATGGTCTAACATAATAACTACTAGCTATATTTTAAATATTTACATTCTTTTAGTCAATGAATAGTATAATCAAAGCCCTTCAATATTATTAGTGCCGCCTTAGCAAGGCGGCACTTTCTCAAAACCCGAAATTAACGATTTTCAAAAATCTTTTCTAAGACAATGGTCTGCTCCCGCTTAGGACCTACAGCAATGATTGCTGTTTTTACCCCGATTATCTCCGATATTCTGTTTATATATTTTTGGGCATTAATGGAAAGATCCTCAAATTTTCTGGCCTGGGAAGTATCCTCCATCCAGCCGTCAAGTTCTTCATAAACAGGCTGACATTGGGCTAAAACCTTTAGGCTAGAGGGGAAATCCTTTAACTCGGTACCATTATATTTATAGCCGACACAGATTTTTATTTTTTCAATATTGTCCAAAACATCCAGTTTGGTAATGGCTATACTGTCTAAACCACTGACTCGGGCCGCATAGCGCAAAATAACACAATCCAACCAGCCGCAGCGGCGGGGTCTGCCCGTTGTTGTCCCAAACTCATGGCCGATATTCCGGATTAAATCACCCATTTCATCTTTAAGCTCGGTGGGAAAAGGCCCTTCCCCTACTCGGGTGGTATAAGCTTTTACCACACCGATAACCTTACTAATATCGGTAGGTCCTACTCCTGCTCCGATGCAAGCGGCACCGGCTACGGGGTGGGAAGAAGTGACAAAGGGAAAGGTTCCATGGTCCAAATCCAACAGAGTCCCTTGAGCCCCTTCAAAAAGGACGTTTTTCCCCGCCACAATGGCATCATGGATGATTATGGAAGTATCAGCCACCAAGTTTTTTATTTTTTCTGCGTAACCCAAATATTCATCATAAATTTCCTGAAAATCAAATCCCTTTTCTTCATAAACCCTTTCCAACAGGTTGTTTTTATTGTCTAAATTGGCTTTCAGTTTTTGGGCAAACTCTTCTTTATCCAACAAATCGACTACTCTTATGCCTACTCTGGCCGATTTATCCATATAAGCCGGCCCTATGCCTTTACGGGTAGTGCCTATTTTGTTGGCGCCCTTTCGTTCTTCTTCCAGTTGGTCGAGACGAATATGATAAGGCATGATCAAATGGGCCCGGTCACTAATCCTCAAATTTCCGGTATCTATACCTCTCGATTTAAGATACTCCAGTTCTTTGACCAAAACCTTGGGGTCAATTACCACTCCGTTTCCAATAATACAGGTGGTTCCGGGATAAAGTATTCCGGAGGGAATTAAATGCAGTTTAAATTCCTGGTCACCGACTACAACGGTATGACCGGCGTTATTGCCTCCTTGATAGCGAACTACCACATCGGCCTTTTCCGCCAAATAATCGGTTATTTTTCCTTTGCCTTCATCGCCCCATTGGGCTCCTACCAAAACTACTGACGGCATAAAAATCAACTCCTAATTAATGACTAGTGACTGGGGAATATCTTTCGGGTCGAGTTTACTGGTCTCGTGCCCAGTGCCCGGCGACCAGTGTCCGGTGTTCAAGAAAATTAAGCATGTTGGTGTGTTGAGAATTATTTTAAGTTATCTATTTTGTGACGTTACATTGTTCCTTTCCAACTCTTCCAACTGAAAATCGGTGTCACAATGCCACGGCGACACGATGTCACGTTTATATTAACCTTAACCTAGCGAAGCGAAACCTTAACCTTTAAAATGTACCGCTACTACTATTTTTTATTAAGGATATCCCTGGCGACAACTATTCCCGTTACCGAAGCTTGCATTAAGCCCCGGGTTATACCGGCTCCATCCCCTATGGTATAAAGGTTTTCAATTTGGGTTCTGAAATGATTATCCACCTTTACTTTTGAAGAATAGAATTTTACTTCCACACCATATAACAGGGTATTTCGGCTGTAAAGGCCAGGCGCAATCTTATCAAAGGCCTTCAAGGTTTCAGTGATGGAAGTAAGGTACCTGGCCGGCAATACATAGCTCAGATCGCCCGGGATTGCGCTCTTCAAAGTCGGTATGGTTGTGGACTTTTTCAAGCGGTCATAGTCAGTTCTTCTTCCCTTTAATAAATCCCCCAAGCGCTGAACCATTATTCCTCCACCGGTAAGCATATTGGCCAACCTGGCAATATATTTACCATATTCTATCGGCTGATTAAAGGGCTCGGTAAAGCGGGTGGATACCAAAAGAGCAAAATTGGTATTCTGGGTTTTAAGCTTGGGATCAGCATAACTGTGCCCGTTTACTACTGCCACATCGCCGTCATAATGTTCTCCGGAAACCACTCCGCCGGGGTTCATACAAAAGGATCTGACCTTATTATCAAAGCTGTCGGAATAATAAACCAATTTGGCTTCATACAAATCACGGGTCAAATGATCCATTATGGAATTGGGTACTTCCACCCTTACCCCTATATCCACTTCATTATTTTCTGTAGTTATATTCAATTTATCCGTCTGGTCTTTTAACCATTCGGCACCGCCTCTGCCAGGAGCAACTACCACATATTTGGCATTAACCACCATTTGTTTGCCTTTGGAAACCACCGTTGCACCGGTTATTTTTCCGTTTTGAACCAGCAGATCTTCAGCTTTGGTCAGTTCCCAAAACTCAACATTAGGTTCATTAACCAGAAAATCATGCATGGCTTTGAGGACCGTATAGGCATGTTCGGTGCCTAAATGTCTGACAGGGCAGGCAATAAGCTGAATATTGTATTTAGATGCTTCATATGCAATATCTTCCACCCGTTGATTATTTAAACCGTAAACTACATCCTGAGCACCAAACTTCAGGTAGTATTGATCAGCATAATTTATCAATTCTTGAGCTTCTTCCGGGGACATATAATCGGTAATTCTTCCTCCCACTTCGGGTGAAAGGGATAGTTTACCGTCGGAATATGCACCGGCGCCACTCCAGCCGGAAGTTATGGCACAAATGGAGCATTTGCTGCAGTATCCTTGAGTTCTTTCCGGACATACCCTTTTTTCAATGGTTCTTCCTTTATCTATAATCAAGATTTTAAGATTCTTATCATGCTTATTTAATTCCAATGCGGTAAAAATACCTGCCGGTCCGGCACCGATAATCAAAACATCATAATTTACCTGCATTTTAATTGCCCCTCCCTAATTTTCTTTTCATTGCACACAAAAATACTCAAATAGATACTCTACTTGAGTTACCTAAATAATCCTTCAAACATAGGTTTTCCCCCTCAAAACAATGTTATTTTATCAATTAAAAGTCCTTTCGTCAAGTAATCCCCGAATTATTTTTCGACAATTTGGAATAATATTCGGATTTTTCCCCTGCTTGCACAAAAAAAGTGTAACAGCAAAAAAGTTCTATAGGCCTTTGCCCGTCCTTTTTGCCATTACACTTTATTAAGGTCCAAATATTTTTTTATATTTCACGGTGAGCCAAATTTCCAAACTTGGTAAATTCCTTGCGGAAGGATAACTCTACACTGCCCACCGGTCCATTGCGGTGCTTGGCTATAATTATTTCGGCTATCCCCAATTTTTCCGATTCGGGATTATAGTATTCATCCCGGTAAATAAACATAACTATATCGGCATCCTGTTCCAAAGCACCTGACTCTCTTAAATGACTCAAGCTGGGTCTTTTATCGGCACTCTGCTCAACCGCGCGGCTAAGCTGAGAAAGGGCGATGACGGGCACATTCAGTTCCCTGGCCAAAGACTTTAAAGAACGGGAAATATCGGAAATCTCCTGTTGCCTGCTTTCGGACCGTTTTCCGCTGGATATTAGCTGCAGGTAGTCGATAACAATGAGTCCCAATCCCTTTTCTGCTTTTAACCTTCTGGTTTTTGCCCTGATTTCGCGGACCGATATGGCCGGGGTGTCATCTATATATAATTTGGCTTCCGCAAGGGGGCCAATGGCATTGATTAGTTGAATCCATTCCTTATCATAAAGACGACCGGTTCTTAGCTTCTGCTGGTCTATTTCCGCCGTTGAGGAAATCATCCTCTGCACCAATTGCTCACGGGACATCTCCAGGCTGAAAATAGCAACGGGAATATTTTCTTTAATGGCAGCATTTTGAGCAATATTCAGACAAAAGGACGTCTTCCCCATGGCAGGCCTTGCCGCAACTATGATTAAATCGGAATTCTGCCAGCCGGAAGTCAAATTGTCCAAATCGGTAAAACCGGAGGGTATGCCGGTAATATTGCTTTTTTTCTTGGCTAAATACTCCAGCCTTTCAATGGTGTTTTCAATAACTTGGCCGATGGGGACAAGCCCGTCACGGGAACGGCCCTGGGATATCTCCAAAATCATTCTTTCGGCATCATCCAAAAGCTCTTCCGGTTCTTCCCCTGCCTCATATCCTCGATTGGCAATATTGCTGGCTACTTTTATTAAATGCCGCAGCAAAGATTTTTCTTTTACAATATGGGCATAATGACTAATACTACTGGCTGTCCCAATAGAATTGGCAATCTCGGCAATATAGCCAACCCCGCCGACCTTTTC
The DNA here is from genome assembly GCA_012720075.1 of Clostridia bacterium. GTDB lineage: Bacteria > Bacillota > Peptococcia > Peptococcales > BICA1-8 > JAAXZE01. The sequence goes on along the minus strand of JAAXZE010000005.1, from coordinate 21,139 downwards.
CAAATTATCGTCTTTTCTTAATCTTTCGGTAATTGTAATTAAATCTACCGGTTCTCCCTTTTCTACCAATTGGGTAATTGTCTGAAAAAGAATACCATGGGCTTCCTTATAGAAGTCATTATCCTTTAAAATTTCAATGACCTCATAGACAGCGTCTTTATCCAGCATCATAGCCGCCAGAACTGCCTGTTCAGCCTCTTGATTTTGAGGTGGAATACGTTCAAAAATGGAACTTTCCATATCGTTTCTCCTTTGGAGTAGCGTTTTGGCCGCCAAAGCTACTCTTATTCTGCCGCTACAATTACCTTGAGATCGGCCACTACCTGGGGATGAAGTTTCACCTTAATGGCATAATCGCCGGTTGATTTAATGTTTTCACTTAAATCAATTTTTCGTTTGTCAATATTAATGTTATATGCTTTTAATAAATTTTCGGCTATGTCCTTACTGGTAACGGCGCCAAATAACTTACCGTTTTCCCCGCATTTGGCTTTTAAAGTCAGGGTAACTTCATTTATTTTTTCCGCCAGTTTTTCCGCTTCCTGCCGTTCTTTTTCCGCTTTCGCCATTTTTATCTGCTTTTGACGATCCAGTTCTTTAAGATTTCCCTGAGTTGCCTCTACAGCCAGTTTTTTAGGCAGCAGATAATTGCGGGCATAGCCCTCTTTTACTTCTACAACTTCTCCCTTTTTGCCCAGTCCTTTTATATCCTCTTGTAAAATAACCTTCATTGTTTTGCCTCCTCTATTTTCAAACTAGTAGTTGTCTTCTATCAGTTTAGTTAAAATATCCATGGCACTGTCAAGATCAGTGTCCTTCAATTGTGCGCCGGCAACGGTTAAATGGCCGCCGCCGCCCAGCTTTTCCATTAAAGCCTGAACATTTGTCTCTCCCGTAGAACGGGCACTGATGTTAACCCCGCCGTCTTTCCGGGGACATAAAACAAAAGATGCCGAAACGCCGTTAATATTTAAAAGGGCATCGGCCCCCTGGGCCGCCAAAACATGGGCGTCCTCCACCGGCTCGGGATAAAAACCGACGGCGATATGTTCTTTGATGATTTTGGAGTTTTCTACTATAATAGCCTTTTTAGTGACTTTGGTAAAGTCATCCCTTAGAAGTTTCTGAACAAGGATAGGATCGGCACCGGCTCGTCGCAGATAAGAAGCGGCTTCAAAAGTTCTTACTCCGGTCTGGAAAATAAAATTCTTGGTATCAATGGTAATCCCCGCCAAAAGTGCGGTGGCCGCCCAGTTATCAATTTCCAGCTGAACATCCAGGTATTGAATTATCTCCGTTACCAGTTCCGAGGTCGACGAGGCATAGGTTTCCAAATATATAAGGGTAGCATTATTAATAAATTCTTCGGCCCGGCGATGGTGATCAATGATTACTATTTTTTCCACGGTTTTTAATAAACCGGACTCAATTACCAGACTGGGTTTATGGGTATCGACCACAATTAATAATGACCCTTCGGTTTCAATATGCCGGATATCGGCAGGTCGGATAAATAGGTCGGTGAATTTATCCTTGCCCAGCACATCTATAAGTTTATCAAAAGATTCATTGTGGGAGTCTATTATTATGTGGGGAATTTTGCCCAGTTTTTTGATAGCTGAAGCCAATCCAAGGGAAGAGCCCAGACTGTCGAAATCGGCATCAATATGTCCCATGATGATTACATTTCGGGCATCTAAAATCATTTCCTTTAAAGAATGGGCAATTACTCTGGCCTTCACCTTTGTTTTCTTCTCCAGGGCCAGGGATTTGCCGCCGTAAAACCAATCCTTATCCGGGCTTTTGACAACCACCTGATCACCGCCCCGGCCCAAAGCCAATTCCAGAGACAGATGGGCCAAACGCCCCAATTCTATTAAACTTTCCTCCCGTATACCAAAACCCATGCTGATGGTAACGGGAATCTTGCCAAAATCCATGGAACGGATCTTATCTAAAATATCGAATTTGTTTTCTTCTGCCTGTCTTAAAGCTTCCTCTGTTAAAAATACCAGGTATTTATCATCGGCAAATTTTCTGATATAGGCATCCTTGTCCAGGGCCCAGTCATTGATTATTTTATCCAGTTCGGCATATAAAAGGGGCTTGTATTCTTCATCCATGGCTGCCAAGGCCTCGGCATAATTGTCAATTTGAATTATACCGATGACAGGTTTTGAAACCTGAGTTTTCTGGATAAAGATGGTATGTTCGGTAATATCTTTTAAAATAATCAGCCGTAAATTTTCATTCAATTCAATGCAATAAACCTGGTATATTTTATCTTTAACAGCTATCTCCCGGTTCACAATTTCTTTATACCGGCTGTTCTTTTTAAACTGCAAGTTGGGTAAATAGCGGTTAATCTTTCCGGTCAAAAAGCCTTTTCTGCCGGTAATTTCCTTAAATTTAGGGTTGCTCCAGACGATATCGCCATTAGCGTCAATGACCACAACACCAATAAAAATTTTCTCCAGGATAACCTTTTCTAAATCAGTAATTCCTTTCTTTTGTTCGACGAGGTATAAATAGTAAGCATATAGACCAGCCGAAAGGATAAAAACTCCGATTAGCAATCCTTCCCAGCTTATTCCGTTTTTAAACTTAACGGCAACCATTAATGAAAAAAGGATGATTAAGCCTAAAAGAATCTTTCCTCGATTCATTTTTAATCTCCTTTAATTTTCTTTTATACCTCTGTTCAAATGCCGATGGTCCAATACCAGGTCAAACATACCGATAAAAATGGTCATAAAGATAAAGCCATTTAAAAATAATAGCGCGGTCATAATTACTAACAACCGGGTCAGACCCGACAGTTTTAGCTTTTTAAAATAAAAGGCCAATACCGATAAACCCAATATAAATAATATTACCCCATAAGTAATCAATATATTTTGCCCTAAGACCCGCAAAACTTCCTGATGATAAAAATCTCCGATTAAATAGCCCGCCCAGCCGGCAATGCGCCCCCAAACCACATACCAGGGCAAATGCCACTGGCTGAAGGGAGGGATGTGGGGAACCTGATGGCCAAATCTTTTTAATATTACCCGGGCCATGAGAAAGTGGGTGGCTGCGGTAAATACGCTGCCGATTATTAAAAGGGCCGGCAATACCCTGATAAAAAAGTTAACCACATTGGTCAACATTGTATGTAAATCAGCTTTACTTAACCCCTGTTCTTCAAAGCGGTCCATGAGTCCATAATCTTCATAAAGGGCTATAGTTCTATCCACAGTTTCTTGCAGGGCCAGTTTTTGCTGTTCAAAATCCATTTGACCAAGGATCATAGTAAAGAGCATTAACAATATTGTAGAAACAACCGCTACAAAGGTTCCAATAGCTAAAATCTTACCGGCGCTGTATTCATTTTTAAACATATAACCATAGGCTAAAGCCAAAGGCATAAATTGCAGATAGAAAAAAAAGGCTGTTATTGGACCCATTAAAACAGCAACTAAAAAAGTGGCAACAATGGAGGCTATGACTCCGGTGGTTAAATTATTACGAATAATAACAATAATTATGGGTACTGCGATAATTAAAAAGGAAAATACACTTATTATAGGAAGAAAATTTCCTATCAATGCTATAATGGCAGTAATTGCCGCCATTAATGCTCCTTCGGTCAAAGACCGGGGGGAAAGTAATTTTTGCAAATTCCGTCACCTCATTATTTGTTGTTGGTAATATTTCTCTCTGCAAGTTTTTACTCCTCTATTATATTTTAAATTACTTAAATATGGTATGCAAAGATATTTACAATAGGGCAAAAGGTCTTAATATTTCCTATTATCAAGGTATTTCTTTAAGTAAAAAATTTTATCAAAAAAGGGCATCTTTCCCTAGGAATATGTTACAATATAAAGTGGTCTAACCAGTTGCTTAAAATAATCAATATGGAGTGTGAATTATGAACATCGGTGAAATGTCTTTGCGTATGCATGGAGAAATCAAAGGGAAATTAAGGGTGGAGCCAAAAATCTGTGTGAATACTTTGGATGATTTATCAATAGCATATACTCCAGGGGTTGCCGAGCCCTGTAGAAAAATTTCCGCTAATAAAGATGAAGTTTATATGTATACCGGGAAAGGCAATCTGGTGGCTGTTGTATCCGACGGCTCTGCAGTCCTGGGTTTGGGCGATATCGGTCCTGAGGCTGCTTTGCCGGTTATGGAAGGTAAGGCCGCCCTTTTTAAAGCCTTTGCAGGGGTAGATGCCTTTCCGATTTGTTTAGCTACCCAAGATGTGGAAGAGATTATTAAAACCATAAAATACCTGGCCCCAACTTTTGGCGGTATAAATCTGGAGGATATAGCTTCTCCCCGCTGTTTTGAAATTGAAGAGCGCTTAAAAGAAGAACTGGATATACCTGTTTTCCATGACGACCAGCACGGCACCGCCGTCTGCGTATTGGCCGGTCTGTATAACAGCTTAAAAATAGTCAAGAAAAACATAGAAGAAATAAAGGTTGTTGTAAACGGCGGCGGAGCGGCCGGTATAGCGATCAGCAAAATCCTTTTGAAAGCCGGTGTCAAAGATTTGTATGTGGTCGACCGCAATGGAATAATTTGCTCCCAAAATCCCGCTACAATGTTAAATAAAGCCCATGAAGAAATAGCAAAACTTACCAATCCAAATAATCTCCAGGGTGATTTAGCAGCAGCTTTAAAAGGAGCCGATGTTTTCATCGGTGTGTCCAGGCCGGGTTTGGTTACCAAGGAAATGGTTCAACAGATGAATAATGATGCCATTATTTTTGCCATGGCCAATCCTGACCCGGAAATATATCCGGAAGAAGCCTTTGCGGGAGGGGCCCGTATTGTAGGGACAGGCCGTTCCGATTACCCCAACCAGGTAAATAATGTGCTTGTTTTTCCGGGAATATTTAAAGGCGCTTTGCAAGTTAGGGCCCGGGAAATAAATGAGGCTATGAAAATCGCTGCTGCCAAAGCAATAGCTCAATGTGTACCCGAAGATAAATTAAATGAAAAAAACATTCTACCCCCGGCCATTGACCCTAATGTTGCCCAACAGGTAGCTTTGGCGGTAGCCCAAGCGGCCAGGGAGACCAAAGTAAACAGAATTTAGTTTTCGAGCCATTAAAAAAGAAGCCTTACAGGGCTTCTTTTTTAATGGGCAATTCACATCGAACTCCAAGTGAATTAGGCCTTCTTGATTATTCAGCTGTAAATGGCAGTAAAGCCATAACTCTGGCTCTTTTAATAGCTGTTGTCAATTGTCTTTGATGTTTGGCACAGTTGCCGGAAATACGGCGGGGTAAAATTTTGCCCCGTTCAGTAGTGAATTTTTTAAGCCTATTAACATCTTTATAGTCAATACTTTCTATTTTATCAACACAAAAGGCGCAGACTCTTTTTCTGGGCCTTCTGGCACGATCTCGCTTTGCCATTATATCCCTCCTTAAAACGGAATATCTTCATCGGAAAAACTGACTTCATTTCCAAAGGAGGAGTCGTATTGATCCTTTGGATCTTCTTTACCCCTATCTAAGAAACGAACATTGTCGGCCACAACTTCCGTTACCCAACGGCGTTGGCCATCATTACCATCATAGGTGCGGACTTGAATACGGCCTTGAACGGCTACCAGCCGTCCTTTGCCAATGTAGTTGGCACAGTTTTCAGCCAGCTTGCGCCAAACAACAATGGGAATAAAATCGGTTTCCCTTTCCCCCTGCTGATTGGCAAAAGGCCGGTCAACGGCTAAAGTAAAAGTTGCTACAGCAACTCCCGATGGGGTATATCTCAACTCCGGGTCTTTAGTCAAGCGGCCAATAAGCACCACATTATTTAACATATAAACACTCCTTTCCGGAAAATCCGGAAATAGGCTCTTATTCTCCTACTCTTGTGACCATTTGACGGATGACTTCATCGGAAATTTTCATCACCCGTTCAACTTCACTAGCGACCGCAGGTTCACTGTTAAAGGTGATAAGTGTGTAAAAACCTTCTCTCCACTTATTAGCGATTTCGTAAGCGAATTTACGTTTTCCCCACTTGTCAACTTTAACGATTTCACCACCCTCTTTTTCAATAAGGGCAGTAAATTTGTTGATTACTGCTTCTGTTTGTTCTTCTTCCAAATCTGGTCTTACGATGAAAAGAACTTCATATGGACGCATAGTGTATTCACCTCCTCCCTATGGACTAACGGCTTCAAAAATGAAGCAGGGATTATACATCAAATGATTATAGCAAATTTCATTTCCAATGTCCAGCAAATCTAAAGAAAAATGGGCATAAACAGCCCGGATAAATAAAGAGCAGGTTAACCCTCTTTCTTAAGCCTCAATATCATTGGTTTGTTCAGGTTCTGCCCGTTTTATTATTTTCTTGACCGATTTTTCAAATTTAGGGCGGCTAATCCATGCTTGATGCTCACACTTTAAACATTTAATTCTGAAGTCTGCGCCTGTCCGCACTACTTCCCATTGGTCTCCCCCGCAGGGATGACTTTTTTTGGTTTTGACAATATCACCTATGTTAAAAGGAATGGGCATAAAAGAACACCACCTTGAACATTTAATTTTGTCATTTTTACCGGTAAGCTATTTTGGGAACTTCAATTGTAAATTGTTTCAACAAACCATTATCCTATTCTTACCCAGCTTCCAACGGTTTGAGAAGATTCTTCCAAGTTCTGAACGGCATCAGAAATACATTCTTTCACCAATGGATCCTGTTCTTCCCTTAATTTATTCTCTAAAAGGGGAATCATCTCCGGTAATCCTAACTGACCTAAAGCTTTTGCTGCCAGCATTCTGGTCTGCCAACGTTCATCATCCAACAGTTTGGCTAATAGGTACCGGCTGTCCGGGACTTTTAATTTTTCTAAAGCCTCAGCCAGCTTCTGCCTAAGCCTGGGACCGGCTTTCGGATATAACCGCTCAAAATGAGGAATGCAGGATTGACAGCCTATTTCGCCTAAAATCTGGATGATTACTTCCTGAACCTTTTCCTCAGTTTCCTGCAAAATTTCTAATAAATGTTGGTGCATGCCGGGACCTAAGCCCTGTAATATCTAAAATACCCGGGAAGGCAACCACTCATCGGGTTGGGTCAAAGCTTTTAAAATTGGTTCTAAAATAAGCTCCGGTTCCTGCTTTTTTAAAGCTCCACAGGCGCTTAACCTTATGGCTTCCTTCTTGCTCTTCATCTTTTCCAAAAGAAAATCAATAACATCCGGAACAGAAATATAGCCTAAAAGTTCTAAGCGTTTTATTTGTTCTAATTCGGTCAGTTCATCATAATCTTTGGTTAGTGCTTGCCAGTCATTGCGGTAAATGCTATTTACCAATATGCGTTTCTTGGGCTCCGATAATTGAGTCCAGCATTCTGTAAACAGCTTCTCCTGTTCTTCCCGGGGAAGAAAGTCTAAAAAAGAAGCAATTTCTTCTTCCTTACCTTCTCCCAGCAGTAAATTTTTAGCCTGTTCATAGCCATTTACCTTTCCGGTTTTTAAAAAGTTTTTGACCCATGATGTCCAAGACATCATTACCACCAACTCTAGATTAGATTTTTCCTTTTTAACGCCCCACCGTTTAAGTAGTTAAATTTTTTACCTTGATAAGTATCCCTTTCCTCCAAAACCCATTCAATTTGCTCTTTTATTTTCCACCAGCTGGTACTCCAGTTGCAGAAGTAAAGATTGCCTCTGGGTCCTTTGCCTACCAGACGTTGAATTATTATCCGGGGGTCCAAATATTCTAAAAAGACGATAACCCTCTCTACATATTCATCCAGAGAAATTAAATCAATCAAGCCCTGCTCATACAGATCCCCCAATTTGGTTCCTTTGACAATATAGAGGGAATGAAGCTTAACATAATCAATTTCTAGAGCCGATACAATTTTGGCATTTTCAATTACATCAACCATATCATCCCCGGGGAGATTGAGAATGATATGAGCAACACTCTCAAATCTCCGCTTTTTTATCCTCAGCTGGGCATCTATAAATTCGGCCAAAGTATGACCCCTGTTTACAAATTTTAAAGTATGATAATTAACGGTTTGTAAACCCAGTTCTATATTTATATTCAAGTCTCTTGTATCTTGAAGTTTTGCAAGGAAATCCAAGTAGGCATCATTAATGCAATCAGGCCTGGTAGATATTGACAGACCAACAATTTCCGGGTCTTTTACTACCTCTAATATATTCGACTTAAATTGCTCTAATCCTATGTAGGTATTGGTAAATGACTGAAAATATGCTATAAATTTTTCGGCGCTAAAACGCTTTTTAAAAAAATTCTTGTTTTTCTCAATCTGATTGGCAATAGAAACAGTATTGGGCAGGCATTGAAAACCTGCCCCTTCCTCATCACAGAAAATACAGCCGCCGGTTCCAACTGAACCGTCCCGATTAGGGCACGTCCCCGGCAGGTTGATTGGCAGTTTATAGACTCTTTTCCCAAACTTTTCTTGCAAGTGTTCGGAATAAACATTGTACCGCTTCAAATCCTAAAACACCTCGTTTGCAGATGATTTTTCCCGTCAGATTAGGTTAATTACCCTGCTCAACAGCAGTCGGTACCCTTCCAGTAAATATGAAACCAGTACCGATTGATTGATAGCAGTGCCGATGACCGTCCAAAGGGTGGAATTTCCTTGATTTAAAACTTTCAAAAACAGGGTGAAAATCCCGAAAAAAATCATTAGCCCCAAACAATTAAGAGCAAGTGTTATTATTAATCCACCCAGTCTATTAATGCCGCCTAGAATGGTATTGTCCAAACTTTTAGATAATATGTTAGCCGCTAATCGCAGTAAATTTGAAAGTACAATCCATAAAATAATCAAGGCTAGTCCGTTTAATAGAGTCCTGGCGACCAAATAAGTAAACACTTCACCAATGGTCGCCAAACCCAACTGGGCCGAACTTAACAATATTTCTTCAATTTCCTCAATTATCTCCATCTTTATAAAGGCCGGCAAAGCCATATTATTGATCTTTTGCAAAAACAATTCTCTTCCAACAGGATTGTTAACGAAAACGGTACTGACCTCCAGGGGGAAAGGCATATGTTGGGACAAAAAGCCGTGGATACATGATAGTATTCCAAATTTTTCATTCAATAGTCCCGCAAAAGGCTTATTTAATTTCACAGACAGCACTAAAGCCACAATGCTGCCCAAAAACCCTACCAAACTCTCAATAAAACCTTTGCGATATCCTTTTATGGCAGCAAAACTTAAGAGAATGATAATGGCAAAATCTAAATAGTTAAACTTCAATGCCCACACCCCCACTTTTTTTATTATAGCATAAAAAAAACGGCCAATGCCGTTTTCCAAAGCCTATACCGGTGCTTTTTAAACCATGGGGAGACGATTACGGTAATAACATTTTAAATTTATCCTCCAAATATTTTTTGCCGCCGGTTGCCGGATAGCCGGCAAAAGCCTCGACAATATTCCCCTCATGGTCAAAGTAGACAAAAGTCGGTACTGCCATTACACCCAATTGTTGGGCCAAGGAAGAACCTCCTTTATTCACGTCAGCCAAGATAAAATTAACTTCATTTTTATAAGTTTGATATATTTCTTCTATCCACGGGGCTGCTTCTCTACAAGCAGGACAGTTTTCTGAGGTAAACTGCAAAAATGTCGGCTTGCCGTTCCCTAATGCTTTCTGCAATGTTTCTGCTGCGTTAGGGGCAGGGGCTAATTGGCCTGCAGAAACTTGATTTTGAAAAATAAATTTATAACCCATTACACTTATAATGATTAGTAAAAAAATAAGCAGTCCCTTCTTATTCAATCCAAATACCTCCGAGCAAATCAAAAGATAGTGATATGTGCCATTATTCTACCACAGAATTTTATCTTAAACCAGCACTTAAACCTCTTCAAATACCATGCTCTTCCCACCTGTTCCAATTATTATGCTATAATTAGACATATATTTTTGCGGCAGGTGTCACTGGTGAATGCTATCTTCTCTTCCACAACGGAAAGAAAAATCCCGGCAAAAGAGCAACTCTATCTGGGCATAAAAGCGGGGATACCCATTTGCATAGGCTATTTACCCATTGCTATGGCCTTTGGTCTGTTAGCCAAAGAAGCTGGTCTGTCTCTGTCTCAAGGAACTTTGATGTCCCTTTTGGTTTATGCCGGAGCCAGTCAATTTGTCGCTGTAAACATGCTGACCTTAAATATGAACTGGCTTCAGATAATTTTAACGGTCTTTATCTTAAATTTCCGGCATTTTTTAATGAGTGCCTCATTAAGCCAAAAACTCTCCAATGTTAAACTATTCTTCTTATGCCTGATTGCTTTTGGAGTTACAGACGAAAGTTTTGCCGTTGCCGGAACTCAAAAGGAAAATAATTTAAGTCCTTTTTATTTGATAGGCCTTATGTTTTCCGCTTATTTGGCTTGGTTCTCAGGAACTGTCCTCGGCTTTGTTATTGCCGGTTCTTTGCCTAAGGTTCTTCAATCGGGTATGGGTATTGCCTTATATGCCATGTTCATCGGGCTTTTAATTCCACCGGTCAAAAAATGCAAATCTTTTGGTTTTGTAGCTTTATTGGGAGCATCGTTTAATATTTTTTTATACCAGCTTTTGACTCCTGGTTGGGCCCTTGTCTTTAGCGCCGTTCTGGGTGCTCTGGTTGCAACCTTTTTAATGAAAGAGGTGTAAAAAATTGGACCAAGTATATTTGATAGTTATCGGCATGGCACTTGTAACCTATATTCCTCGGGTAATACCTCTTTTGTTTTTGCAAAACCTAAAGCTCCCCGGCCCATTACAACGTTTTCTTGGTTTTATTCCCTACACCATTTTAGGTGCCTTAATCTTTCCCGGAGTCTTTAACTCCACCGGAAACCTTTTTCCGGCTGTGATAGGAACTCTTACCGCATTTATCCTTGCGTGGCTGGAGCTGAATATTATTTTTGTTGTTATCGGTTCAATTATTGCCACTACTTTAACACAATTAATATAATACCTCAAAAAAGAACTGTGGTTAGATATTTATCCTTTTTTTACATTTGTTTTGATAACGGCTGAAATTACGGCGAAAATAATAGGAATAGCCAAATAACCTTGAATAGGATACATTAAGCCCACTAAAGCTGAAAATTTCCAGGGAATAAAAACTAAGGTGGAAAAAAGCAACATTACTAAAATGCTTTTATATGATTTGTGAACATTGGATTTTATTCTTGTCGCCAAAGAATGGGCATTGGCCAAGGAGGTAGTAAAAATTGCAATCAATAAACCAATAAAGTATAAGTTGCCAACTAATTGATTGATAGAGGTCGTCAAAGAAAGCATAGGCATTTCAGTTATCAATAGGCTCTCCGGCAAATACTGCAAGCTCTTTACCATAATAAAACTCATAAACCCTAAAATAATGCCGCCCCATATTCCTCCCCAGGGGCTAATTTTATATTTTTGTTCCCTTATGGAGGCTAAAACCACTATTCCCAAAATCATGTTATACGCCACATAAAGAAGGCTGGCAAACCACCAGTTAGGCAGTAAACTTCTAAAAACGGAACCGGTACTTATGCATGGCTGTGGATTAAAAATATAAATTAGGCTTGAACCAATGGCAAAAACCACCATGAAAGGAACCAAAAGGGTATTAGCGGTCAACAATCCTTTATTTCCATATTGTAAGCAAAGAAACACCAATACGCCGGTAATTATAAAGCCAAACTCGCTTCTTAAAGCGAACCTTTCTTCTAATAATGTGGCACTCCCAATCAACATAACCCCTAAGCCCACCCATAGCGAAAAAGCTATAATTATATCGACAACAAAATTTAGCTTAAAAGGAAGAATGTTTTTAATAAATTGTCCGTAACTGTTGCTTTGTAAACTATTGGCCAAATAAATTACCAAAGCTCCTAAGATGGCAAATATTGCTCCTGCCAGAATAGTCCCCATTAAACCTCTCTTTCCGAAAACTACAAAAAACCTTACCAATTCCTGTCCTGAGGCAAATCCTGCACCCACAATGGCCCCCACATAAGTAAGGGCAACTTTCCAGTCATTTTTTTGCACCAAGCTACCTCCTTTCCCTCCTAATTTAATTCATATTCCTCATAAAAAAATATTTGCTATTTTCGCTTATTTTTCAGGAAATGGGGAAAAATAACACCGAGTACAATGAATGGGGAGGTAGCATGTACACTTTTGGCACAGATAAATTAAAACAACATATTGATAAGCCTGAATTTGTCAACAACGCGGCGACTTTTCTTAACCAAATTATAAAAAAAATTGATTCCCATGGAGAACGACCCCTAGTCACTTTTTGTATCGGTACCGATCGTTCTACCGGAGACGCTTTGGGACCTCTGGTAGGTTATTTGTTGCAAAAAAAACAGCCCTTCAACAATTTAATTTACGGTACCATTGATAACCCTGTTCACGCCGTAAATATTGAAGAAACCTTGGCTGCAATTTATAAAAATCATAAAAATCCTCTTATAATTGCAGTTGACGCCTGTCTGGGCAAACTGGAAAATATCGGGTGCGTGAATATTTTCCAAGGGTCTTTAAAACCGGGTTCGGCGGTTAATAAAAATTTGCCTGCCGTTGGTGATATTTCCATCTCAGGCATTGTAAATGTCGGCGGCTTCATGGAGTATCTGGTCTTACAAAACACCCGGCTGAGCTTCGTAATGCAAATGGCTGAAAAAGTTTCCGATTGTTTAGCCAAAGTATATTGCACCCGTTCCCTTGGAAACAGCCAAATAAAAGTAAATATATAAAGGGCAGACCCTGGTCTGCCCTTAAAAATATTGTTCTATCCTTTGTATTATCTCTTGAGGACTCAAACCTTGAGCGTTAATTACAGGAGCCTTGGTTTCTGCATCCTGTATTCCCATCAAATTTTCACTGCCGCCGGAAACTACAACACATTGAACATTCTGTAAATTGACATTTTCTAGATTTACTACTTGATATCCCGCATCTTTCAAAGCCTGACTGACATTTTCCAATCCTTTTTCTACTGCGATTTGTTTTGCCATTGTTTACACCTCCACCTGTATTATTTGCTAAGTGTTATTTAAATTATGCAAACGGTGTACCAAAGAAAAAAACCTAATCTTAAAGGACTAGGTTTTTGTCTTGTTTTGCACTTTCCGGATTTAAAGTTGGTTTTGGTTCAGATTTGTCTGATTTGGGTGGAGTATCCATTAAGCAGGTTCCTTTAAAAATAGCGCCGTCTTCTATGACTAAGTTCTTAACTTTAAGATCTCCTAGAACTTTTCCCGATGCCGCAATCTCCACTTTGCCTTTGGCCAAAATATTTCCTTTAATTTGACCTGCTATAAATACATTTTTTGCTTCAATATTTGCTTCCAATATGCCTTTCTCGCCTATTATTAGATCACCCTGATTTTTTATTTCACCGTGAAAAGTACCGTCTATACGAATAGTCCCCTGTGAAGAAATAATACCTTGAAAATGGGTACCCAAACCAATTAATGTATCTAATTTTTCGAAATTTATTTCTTCTTGGTCTTTTTTCTTTAAGAACATGCTCCATTCTCCTTCGTTTTTATTTGAGAACTTTGAGGGGATCTATCCATACCCCGTTATACTGGATTCTAAAGTCAACATGGGGGCCTGTGCTTCTGCCGGTACTCCCGACTCTGGCAATAATATCTCCCCGTTTTACAACTTGTCCGACTTTTACATTTATCTTGGAATTATGGGCATACTTTGAAACATAGCCATATCCATGTTTAATTACAACGGTGTTGCCATATGCAGGCTTCCACCCGGCAAAAATTACTTTTCCTCCGCCTGCGGCTTTAACCGGTGTACCATAAGACGCTGCTATATCTAAACCCTCATGAAATTCTAATTTCTTTTTATTGAACGGATTTTTCCGCCAGCCATATTTGTCGGTTATCCTGCCGTTAACAGGCCAAGCATTAGGTACGGCATCCAAATAATCCAATCTTTCTTTTACATCTTCTTCAAGCTTGGCCAATACTACCTTTTGTTCATGAATTATACTATTAATAAATTCCATATCATTTTTAATTTTGTTTATTGTATCTAAGCCTGGTTCTTTATCCAGCTCATAATAAGTTTTTTTGCTGATTTCAGGAATATTGACGGCAGTCAAAAAAACATAATTGGGCAATATATCGTTATTAATAATACTAAAAGGCTGTACTGTTCTATCTAAAGGGATTCCCAGTCCTCCTTGACCATTGGATCGGGATGAAATAGTGTTTTCTTCAGATGGTTCTTTTAGCCCTACCAATTCCCGAATTTTACTGTCGGTTTCCATTATTTCTTCCAGCTTAATCAGCACTTCCTGAGTTGTTTTCTGCAGTTCTCTTATTTCTTGGGCTTGTACATCATTGACTGCTTTCAGTTCGTCATTTTCTTTTAAGGTTATTTGCAAATGCAAATAAGAAAACGCAAGATAAACTACAGCCAAAAAGAAAACAATTCCAATTACCGCCAAACCTTTCACCAAATTCAAGGGTATTGGAAAGCTCTTGATGACCGAGTTGGAATGGGGAACAATCATAAGAGTATATTTCTTGTTAACTTTCCTATGCTTCTTTTTCATTTCTAAACCACCTAACAGAAGCAGATAGCTTGGCTAGGCCAAGCTAATTTAAAAAAAAGTCGTATTTATATTTCTATATAAAACGAATAAATCCTTCCTCCAATTAGAAATATTTGTTTTAATTTTCCTTGGCTTTATATAAAGCACTGCTTAAAACAATTTTTTCTTCTTCCGACAGGGTATATTTTGAACGACCTTCTACGATGGGTTTGGCATATGTCCTGGAATCGTCGCGACCGTGAATACCGGTTATTATAATCCCGCTGCCTTCATCATTTAATAACGCCAAAGAAAAACTTAGTTCTCCCCCTACTCCCTCAAAAGCGTTATATCTCTTTATTGAATAATTTTTAAGGGAAGTGCTTATCTCCTTACTCAGTTGTTCCACCCTACTGTCATTTTCCTTGATCATTTCCTCTAAGATCTCAATTTTTTGGGCGTTATTTAATATAATTTCTTCTAAATTTTTATTTCCCATTCCTTTTAGCAAAGCGCGATAACGATTCTTGGTCTTGTTCAAACTTCTGAGCACCATAGAAAATGATATTAATGCCAGTATAAACACTAAAAAAACAGCTAATGTGATATAGTCGGAATATAGATTTAAATAATTAAATATTTGTTCCAAACTCCTTTGCCTCCTCATATTTTTCTTTGTATTTCCCCATGCAGAATTATTCAATTACAATTTCCTAAATGTAAGCCGGAAAGCATTTTAATACTATGAACACAATGGCAATTACGATAAAAATAGAAGGTAAAAGATTAGCGACGTTTATTTTTTTAATTCCTAAAATATTGCAGGCAATCCCTACAATTAATAATCCTCCCGTTGCGGTCATATAATTTATAACAGGGTCAATTAAAATTCCTTTTAACCCGGAAGCCAGTATGGTAATTAACCCCTGGTAAACAAATACGGGAAGTGATGAAAACAACACGCCAATACCGAGGGATGAAGATAGGATTACTGATGTCACAAAATCCAACGCCGATTTGGCAAACAATATCTTATGATTTCCTAGCAGCCCGCTTTCTATTGCCCCAATAATTGCCATGGCGCCAACGCAAAATATTAAACTGCTGGTAACAAATCCTTTGACAAAGTCTCCTTCTTTAAAGCCTATCTTTTTCTCAAGTTTTGTCCCAAAATTATCTAAGTGATAATCAATTTTCATTAATTCACCTATTAATCCTCCCAATACTAAGGCTAAAATTACTACCAACTCATTATTAGCCTTAAAGGCCATTTTAATACCGATCAGTAATGTGGTCAATCCCACACCCTGGAGAATAGTTTCTTTAAAACTTTCGGGGATCCCTTTTTTTAGAAAGACTCCAATTAAACTTCCCAAAATAATTGCTACGGCGTTTACAATAGTACCTAACACATCAATACACCTCGATAGTTATTTATTCTCTTCAATTATATTGGAAATAGGAAATTGAAACAATATATTTTGGTTTAACCTTTCTTTTGATATTTCCCGGGAAATATCGACACCGAAATTTATTAGGGCAAACACGCAGGTTTGCCCCTACAATTTTTTCAGGTTGGAATATTAACCTTCTCTTCTTTTGGGATTACTGGCGTCATGATGTCACGATACTACGATGTCGCTTTTTATAATTGGCGGCTTATTTGCTGCATAATCAAAATATAAAGGCAGCGAAATTGCTGCCTTTTACAAGTATTTTTAGTTCTATTTTTGCTCCGGATATTTGGAACGTTTCGTATAATGGGTATGCAGGAGGTGGTGGGATTTTTCACCTAATGGTTCACCCAGGAATTCTTCATATAATTTTTTAACTGCCGGGTTTTCATGGGATTTTCTCAGCGGCAATTGAGCGTCTTCGGCATAAATAGCCTTAATCCTCAAGTTCCTGTAATCTTGATCCAGTTTTGTTCTTGTTAAAGCATTAACTATTGGAGTTCCGCCTCCACCGATACAGCCGCCGGGGCAGGCCATGATTTCGATAAAGTGGTAATCGGCAGTACCGTCTTTAACCTTTTCCATTACCTTCTTGGCATTTCCTAAACCGTGGGCTACAGCTACTTTTACTTCAGTGCCGTTTAAATCAACTTTTGCTTCTTTAATACCTTCCAAGCCTCTTACCTCTTCAAAATCCAGTTTGGGAAGAGTCTGTCCGGTAACAACTTCATATACCGTTCTAAGAGCAGCTTCCATAACACCACCGGTGGCACCAAAGATTAATCCCGCACCGGTTGACATTCCCATGGGCAAGTCAAATTCTTCGTCGGGTAGGTTAACAAAGTCTATACCGGCTTGTTTAATCATTCTTGCCAATTCCCTAACGGTCAGCACTGCGTCTACGTCTTGATAACCGCTGTCAGTCATCTCCGGACGTTCGCACTCAAACTTTTTAGCAGTACAAGGCATTACCGATACGGAATAAATGTTAGCCGGATCAATTCCCTCTAACTGAGCATAGTAGGTCTTGGCTAAGGCGCCAAACATTTGTTGTGGTGACTTACAAGTAGACAGATTGTCTAATAACTCAGGGAAATGATGTTCACAGTATTTGATCCAACCGGGACTGCAAGATGTAATTAAAGGAAGTTTTCCGTTATTTTTAATTCTGTGTAACAGTTCATGGCCTTCTTCCAAAATTGTTAAGTCAGCGGTAAAGTCGGTATCAAAAACTTTATCAAAACCAAGGCGTCTTAAAGCTGCGACCATTTTTCCCGTAGCCGGGGTCCCCATGGGCAGACCGAATTCTTCAGCTATTACGGCCCTTACGGCCGGTGCAGTTTGAACAACAACGTGTTTGTTGGGATCAGCCAAAGCATCCCAAACCCGGCTGATATGATCTTTCTCTTTAATTGCCTCTACCGGACAAACATTTATACATTGCCCACAGAGAGTGCAGTTGACCGAATCTAAAGGATGATTGAAAGCAGGAGCAACTACTGTATCAAATCCCCTGTTCATGGCATTTAATACGCTAACACTTTGAACTTGATTGCATACTGCCACACATCTCCGGCACAATACGCATTTATCCGGATTGCGTTCTATTGCTTTAGAAGATTTATCACTTGGGAAAGAACTGATTTCACCTTTGAATCGAATATCGGTTATACCTAGTTTTTTAGCCAAGGCTTGAAGCTCACAGTTTTGGTTCCGAGTGCACTTTAAACAATCTTGCGGATGGTTGGATATTAACAATTCTACTACCGCTTTTCTGGCTTCCCGAACTTTGGGAGTATTGGTGTAAACTTCCAAGCCATCACTTACCGGATAAACACAGGAAGCCTGCAGTGCTCTTGCTCCTTTTATTTCTACCAGGCACACCCGGCATGCTCCGATTTTGTTAATATCTTTTAAATAGCATAAGGTGGGAATATCAATTCCTGCCTCTTTAGCAGCTTCTAAAACGGTATAGTTCTTAGGGACAGTTACCTTATGACCATCTATGGTAACATTAACCATTTCCATTATTTAACACCCCTTTACTTTTTCTCGATTGAGCCAAACTTACATTTTTCAATACATGTGCCGCATTTAATACATTTTTCCGGATCTATAACATATGGTTCTTTGGGTTTACCGGAAATAGCTGCTGTTGGGCATACCCGAGCACATAATCCGCAGCCCTTACATTTTTCAGCGATTATGACATAAGTCAATAAAGCTTGACATACTCCTGCGGGGCATTTCTTATCAAAAATGTGAGCTTCATACTCATCACGGAAATATTTTAAAGTATTCAGTACCGGGTTAGGTGCGGTTTGTCCCAGTCCGCACAAAGAAGCATTTTTAATGGTATTGGCCAAAACCTCCAGGTTTTCCAGGTCTTCAGGAGTACCTTTTCCTTCAGTGATTCTTTCCAATATTTCCAGCATTCTCTTTGTCCCTATGCGGCAGGGTGGGCATTTGCCGCAAGATTCTTCCTGAGTGAACTCTAAGAAGAACTTGGCTATATCAACCATACAGTCGGTTTCATCCATTACGATCAAACCGCCGGAACCCATCATTGAACCTAAAGCAATTAAATTGTCATAGTCTATTTCTGTATCAATAAGATGGGCAGGTATACATCCTCCGGAAGGACCGCCAGTTTGAGCTGCTTTAAATTTCTTACCGTGAGGTATACCTCCGCCGATTTCGTAAATAATGGTCCTTAAGGTTGTTCCCATGGGAACTTCGATAAGTCCGGTGTTATTAATCTTGCCGGCCAAGGCAAATACCTTTGTACCTTTACTCTTTTCTGTTCCTATGCTGCTAAACCATTCGGGACCCTTCAAAATTATGGCCGGAATGTTGGCATATGTCTCAACGTTGTTAATTAATGTGGGTTTTTTCCATAAACCTTCTACCGCTGGGAACGGAGGTCTCGGACGGGGCTCGCCCCGATGTCCTTCAATAGATGTAAGAAGGGCAGTTTCTTCACCGCAAACGAAGGCTCCGGCACCCAGTCTTATGTCCAAATCAAAATTAAAGTCTGTTCCTAAAATGTTTTTGCCCAACAAACCATATTCTCTAGCCTGATTAATGGCTATGCCCAATCTTTGAACGGCAATTGGGTATTCCGCCCTGACATAGATATATCCCTGTTGGGCGCCAATGGCATAGCCGGCAATAGCCATTGCTTCAATTACCGAATGGGGATCACCTTCTAAAATACTGCGATCCATAAAGGCACCTGGGTCCCCTTCGTCGGCGTTACATACTACATATTTTACTTCGCCGGGGGTGTTATATGCAAACTGCCATTTTAAACCTGTCGGGAAACCTCCGCCGCCCCGGCCACGAAGTCCTGATTTTTTAACTACTTCGATAACTTCCTCTCTGGTCATTTCCTTTAAGGCTTTGGCTAAAGCAAAATATCCTTCATGGGCAATATATTCTTCAATTTTTTCCGGATTGATCAGACCACAATTTCTGAGGGCAACCCTTTTCTGATGGCTGAAAAATTCAATATTGTCAAAATCTTTAACTTTAACTTCAGTTTCCGGTTCATTATATAATAACCGGTTGACAATTCTACCTTTAAGCAAATGTTCTTCAACCAGTTCCTTTACATCCTGGGGTTTTACCCGACAGTAAAAAGTTCCCTCTGGATAAATAACAATATTCGGACCTAAGTTACAAAAGCCGAAACAACCGACTTCTACAACTTTTACTTCTTTATCTAAATTTAAACGGTTTAATTCTTTATTTAATTCATCCCGTACTTCCAAGCTATCAGAAGAAGTACAGCCTGTTCCCGCACAAACCAATACATGAGAACGATAAATTTCCATCTTTACTCCCTCCTTATTTACTCAAGATTTATTAGCCATTCTTTTACTGGCTGATCATTGATTACATGCGAGGATATAATTTTTCTAACCCGTTCGGGAGTAACTTTCCCATAAACATATTTGGTTTGATCGGGTTTAATAACGGTAACAAGAGGTTCATAAAAACACAACCCGGGACAACCAACCTGTGAAACATGAACATTTTGTAGATTTCTTACTTTAATCTCATCCAATATTGTGTTTAATACTTCCCTAGCTCCGGCGGTAATACCGCAAGTAGACATAGCTACTTCTATTTTAGCCAAATAATCCTTGTCGCGAATGGATAATTCGGCTTTAGCCTTATCTCTTATTGCCTTTAATTCATCTAAGGATTTCATTTATTTGCACCCCCTGATTAATTAACGCTTTGTTCTTCTTTTGCTCTATAAAGCCTTACTAATGAAGGAACATCGTCTTCAGTTAATCGACCATGAACTTGCTCGTTAATGGTCAAAACCGGTGCCAACCCGCAAGCACCCAAGCAACGGCAGCCTTTTAAAGTAAACAAACCATCTTCCGTTGTTCCTCCAATTTCTACTCCCAGTTCCTTTTTCAGTCTTTCCATAATTTTACCTGAGCCTTTAACATAACAGGCTGTCCCCAGGCAAACATTGATTACATATTTGCCCCGAGGTTCGGTGGAAAACAAGGAATAGAAAGTTACTACTCCATAAACTTCACTTAAAGGAACATTTAGTCCCTCAGCAATATAAATTTGGACACTTTCCGGCAAATATACGAATACATTCTGTGCTTCATGCAGTACAGGACTCAGGGCTCCACTTTGGTCTTTGTACTTTTCAATGATTTCGTCAAGTTGTTGAAAACGCGGGTCTTTGGTTTCGAGTGTCGACGACTTACAGTTACAACTCATGGCAATGCCTCCTCACTTTTTATAATTGTTAAAAAAAATAAAATAATATTTAAATTTTATAATTTTGCCCATCTTTTTAAGATACAGGTTTATTTCATATGTGACCAAATTCACATTTGATTTGTGAAATTTTTAATTATCCTTGCAAATCACTTTGATTATAACATCTGTCGTGCAGAATAACAATATTTTTCAAGAAATACTATATAAATATTATAAAAATAAATTATAGATAAGTTTAAATTTTTATAATTATCAGCTTTTAGTAACTATTTTCACAATCTATTGCTGGCTCATCCATATCCTTTCTTTCAAAATTCTAAATTTAATAGATTTTAGTTTATAATTATTTAATCACCCTATTATTAT
>JAAXZE010000073.1 GCA_012720075.1 Clostridia bacterium | reverse complement strand
GTGTTTGGCCCGGGGGCTTCTCTTAACTTATTGCAAAATCCCGTGTTTGAACTTCATGGAAACTTTTGGAACGCCAGCGGGGTAGTTTTTCATACAGGCTTTCAGGTTTTTGAGGGGACCGGTTTTGCTGAATTGCTAAGCAATGGTCCCGCCAGCGTGAGCCAGGATATCCCTCTTGACGGACTTCCCCATAATTCTTCGTTTTTGTTAAGCTTTGCCGCTCGGGGCTTACCAAGCGGTCCTCCGCCGACTTACGGAGACTTAATAGTTGAGGTTCAATGGCTGGACAATAATAATATTCCCCTTGGCTTA
The DNA here is from genome assembly GCA_012720075.1 of Clostridia bacterium. GTDB lineage: Bacteria > Bacillota > Peptococcia > Peptococcales > BICA1-8 > JAAXZE01. The sequence goes on along the minus strand of JAAXZE010000073.1, from coordinate 8,633 downwards.
GGTCTAAGTTTGACTATTAGAAATGATACTCTAATTTTAAATGACAGTTTTTGGTCTACTTATCTGGCGGTAACTACCCCTGCTCCCAACGGCGCAACTACGGCCAGGGTGGTTTTCAGGCAGGAGAGAAACGACAACACCAACGGAATTGGCATTGATAACGTGATGTTTATTAGAACCGAAAGCACTAACCTGCTGGCAAATCCCAGTTTTGAAATCGGGCTGAATGAATGGAATTCTGTCAATCGCGTGACAGGTAATAATCCTTTTGAAGGAGAATTTAGTGCACGGGCTTTCGATCCCGGGTATACTTTTCAAGACGTTAATATCGGCAACTCCGCAGGATGCTGTTTTCTTTTAAGCTTTGCTGTTTCTGGAGTAGACGGGATGTTAAATATCGATTTTCGTGCCGAAGTACACTGGCTGGATGCCCAAGGCAGAGATTTGGGCTTAGGGTTGAGCCTTGTGGTAAACGATACCGGTCTACAAGAGTCTGACAGGTATTCAACTGTTGTTGCTTTAACCGAACCTGCTCCTAAAGAAGCCACGCAAGCCCGCATACAATTTACCAATGCTACTGAAGGGGCACCGTCTATAGACTTAGTAACATTTACTAAACTTTTCTGTCCTCCTTCACCTCCGCCCCAAGTAACCAGAGGAGTCCGTACCGGATTAAATACCAAATAAATACAAAGCCGAGGCTCCATATAGTTAATATGGAGCCTCGGCTTGTTGACAAACCATATTTATTATCAACGAAAAGCTAGCTCAAACAATTATAAGGAATGAACTCGGCGGCTTCGGGAATTATCAAAACTCCCCGGCACTTAATTGAAAATAAGTTATTTTCTTAATAATTCTTTTATTAATCTTCATTATTCTTTATTTAAAAGATACAAAATTGATCTTTACAATTAAGTGCCGGGTCAAACAGTTGATAATTCTATTCCTCAGCCACCTGCGTTCTTTTTATTCAATCTCGCTAATGCTTTTCTTTTGATAATAATCATATAGTTTTATTTTTGCTAAATATTTATTAATGGCTTTGTCTACAGTCAAAGGCTCCATGTAGTTAATGTGGAGCCTCGGATTTTTTATGAGCTATGTACCTGAAAGGCTGAAATGCATATAATCTGCCCCATTGGACCAATGCATTTCGGGGCTCCAGTGCCATCCGTACTTTTTAAAGGCCTTTACCACATCCCCATCAGGCAGGATAGAATAAGGATTTTCCCCGGGTTTCCAGAGCTTGCCTGCCTTTATAACGCCGTCGCGGCCGATAAAATAGTTTTCGTCAGGATTAATATCAATGGCTAAGCCGAAATTATGCTGTGAAGAAGACGAACTTCCCCGGTAGGAATAACCGATACAGCTCTTTATGGGAAATTTTTCCTTTCCGTTAAAGATTTCTTCAAATATTTTCTTTACATCTTCGGCTACGTCTTTATGTACGGTAAAAGTTATTGTAGCCGGCACCTTTATGCCTGAGGACAGTTGCCAAACGGGAACCGTAATGTCCTCCATATAAGATAATGCTTCAGCTTGACTTCTAAAGCTGGTTTGAGATCTGGATGCTATTGTTCTTACCCGTTGGCCTGCCTTGGGTAAAACGGTAAACTCCCTTTTAAGAGAAAAAATTGAGGGTTTACCTGACTGGTCCAGAGGGGTTACCTCTAGAATTGCTTTAATCTCGTCCCTTTCATCGCCAAAAATATTTTCCGGTAGGGACGAATTATTTGGCTGAGAGCTTGTCCTAAAATCAAGGTTATTATTTTTGGTTTGTGTTGAATAAGCTAAAATATCATTTTTATATATTTTGACTTCATATCCTGAAGCCGCGGGGACTTCACCCCAGGCGAGATTTACCTCTCCCCTTTGATAGGTGGGAGAAAGATAAATACCTGATGGCGCCGGCAAAAGGCATTCCTTAACCCCGGCGGCTTTAATCGGGGATTGGTCACAATAGAGCAAAGTATTAAGGGTTAAAATTACTGCCTGCTCACGGGTGACATGGTTTTTGGGACTTAGTATGCCATAGTCGGTTCCCGTGATAATTCCCCGGGAATAGGCATCGGCCATGGATATTTTTGCCCAAGGGGAAAGATTGTCGCTGTCCTTTATGTATTTCTTAAGGATTTCCTCTGCTGGCTGCTCGTCCATTAATTTTCCGTCAGCTTGCAAAAGAAGTCGCACTTTCCCCAGCATTGCAACAGCCATCTCCCGAGTCAGCGGCAAATGGGGACTGAAAATTCCTTCGGCGGTACCGCTGGTCAAACCTAGCATAAAAGCCTGGCGGGCTGCTATATCCTGGGTGTCTGTAAAGGGATGGAATTGGGAAACATCCGGTAGTTGATATTGAAAGAGCCGGCAACCGTTGATAAGCAGTTGGCAAAAATCCCTCCGGGTGATGGCGGTCGTATAGTCTTGTCCACCGAAATCTTCCGGCAGTAGTTTGGCTGTTTTGGCAATTTGAATTTTGCTTAAAGCCCAGGGACTGGGCTGATAATCGCTATTGGCCAAGGCCATCGAAGGAAAAATAGGAAAGAGCAAAACCATTAGCATTGTAAGAACTGATACATTTAATAGTCTATATTTAATTTTATGAATAATATGTATCATCTCCTCTCAAATATGTAGATCCCGCCGGCCTTTACCCACAATATACATACCTATTCGAAAGGAGAGAGGCATTTTTGCCTTTAAATTACTACCAAAATATGGCATTGTTTTCGAAGGTTAATACGAAAGTCTGCCAAGTATGATAACTACAACAAAAAACTTGTTTTTGCAAAGAAAGGTGGCTTCTTTGTCTGGAAAAGTTGTATAATTAGATTAATTATTAAAAAAGGAAACAGAAATTTTCTCTAGTATTAACAAATAAAACATTCGGTTTTTTATTAAAAAAAGTCTATGAGGTGAGCAAAATAAAAATTACCGCATCAATTAGCACGGATATTCTGGCAATCATTGTGCTATGTTTAACTATTTATTTGGTTAAGAAAAATCCGCTTGTAAATAATAATAAAAATAAAATATACCTTATGATTTTAGTTCTTACTGTCGTTTTACTAATATTAGAAATATTTACTGTTTTAATTGAACAGTCCACCAGTTACAAACTGGTGATATTCAATCGTGTTGCAAACACCATAGGGTTTTCTTTGAGTCCTGTAGTTCCTTTTACTTTTTATTTTTTTTTTTTCGAGAATGAAAGAAAAGTTCTGCAAAACTTCTTTCTTGCTATACCCTTTTTTTTTAATGCCGTAATGTGTGTTCTAAGCTATAAAACAGGTTGGATTTTTTTTGTTGATGGACAAAATCAATATTCCCGGGGAAATTTATTTTTAATTCCGATGATAATAAGCTTGTTTTATTTTGTGTTGATGATGAAAGCAGTAATAAAGGATGCGGTCAAAAGCAAAATTGACAATGGAAAAGTACTTTTTTTCACCTGTTTTTTGCCCATACTGGGAGCAATTCTTCAAATAATATTTAAAGATTTATTATTAATCTGGGGAAGTTTAGCTATATCCTTAGTGCTCTATTATATTCTTATGCGAGAATTGCAATTAGAATTTGATACCCAAACCGGGATTAATAATCGTTCAGCCTTTGACAAGGAAATGGAACACTATATAAAGAGTGATAAAAATGTAGCAATTGTTGTCTTCGATTTAAATAATCTGAAAAGTAATAATGATAAATATGGACACAAAGTAGGAGATGATCTGATTTGTTCTGCCGCTAAAATTGTTCAGGAATGTTTTGCCGATATCGGCAAGGCTTTTAGGATTGGCGGCGATGAATTTTGTGTTATTTGCGAGGAAATTACCAAGGAAAAACTGGACAATGCTCTGGACATATTTGAAAAGCTATTAGCAAAAATAAATGAAAACCGTACGGCCAAAATTGAAATTGCTTATGGTTATGCTTTTTATAGAAATAATGAAGGGGAAAGCATTTATTCTGGCTTTAGTCAAGCCGATAAAGCCATGTATGAACATAAAGCGAAATTAAAAGGTAGTAAGGTAGAAGAATTGATGACTAGCAAATAATTATAAGAGTAATTAGACGGGTAGCGGGTTATGGGGCAACAAAAATGCCGAGTTCTTTGAAACACGGCATTTTTGTTTATATGGCCCTATGATTTTTTATAATATTTAGCCTAAAACTCCTTTTATCGTTGTATTTCCATTGTATTTCTTAGAGCTTTAATAAAAATGATGATCACAAATTCCGTTCAGGTTTACTTATTTTATTCTTTTATCGGTTTGAAATTTTGGGAAATATTTTTTCGCCTGTAGATACCGGATATAATCCCGACAATTATTCCATTAATGATAAGCTGTGAACCGCCATAACTGATAAAAGGCAATCCGACGCCGCTTATGGGTGCCAGTCCTAAATTCATAAGTATGTTCCATAAAAATTGTACCGTTAAAACAGATGTAAAACCACTTATTAATAATTTGGCATAATTGTTTTTTACCTGCCTTGCGATAGAGGCAATACGGAGCAAAAACATACCAACAAAACTAATAAGTAAAATGCTTGCTATCCAGCCGAAGGTATATGTGAGAAAGGTAAAAATAAAATCTGTATGGGGGTCAGGTATCACTTGGCGTTCAAAGGTAAGACCCTGGCCAAAAAGCCCTGAATTGGAAATTATTTTGCTTAACATAATATTTAAATATCCGCTTCCTTGAGGATCTGCCTTTGGGTCTAAAAATCCAACAATTCTACTTACCCTATGAGGTTGAGTAAAAATGGGCAGGATTAATATAGCCATTAATGGGCCTGATATTAAGAAAATTTCTTTTAACTTTGCACCGGAAACTATCATTAAAACTATAAAGGCTATGCTAAAAATAACTCCTGCTGAAATTGAAGGTGCCGAAAGTATTACTAGCAGCGGCACCGTCAATAATGCCATGCCTTGTATGAGTTTTAAGGGCCTGTTCCAGTTCCAACTATTAAAAATACCGGCCAGGGCTAATATAAAAAATATAGGACTGATTTGGACAAAGTTAACATTAAAAGGACCTATAGGCAGCCAACTCCTGCTGCCGTTTATCTGAATTCCGCCAAATACTGTGAAAATAAGGACCAAAAGGGTTCCCAAATAAATATGTATTGAATACTTTTCCAGTTTGCGATAATCAAACAGGTACAAACCTATAATAGTAATAAAAGCTAAAATCGAAAAAAACACTGTTTTTTCAAATATTTGGTAGGTCAGCAGGCCCTGTTTCTGAATAAAATAGCTTGCTATTAAACCTATGTTTATAAAAAGAAAGGAAATGGCTAAAACCACCCAATCTGGTTTCGGTTTATGAACTTTGTTCAGCTGTTTTCCGATTATTTCTGCATCTCCCATTTGGGCAAGGGCTTTATCGACAGCTTCTTTTTCAGAAAAGCCTTGTGTCAAATATTCTTCTACCATTTCTTGGATATGAGTTTCCAGCTCCAGTTTCAAACATTGATGAACATCTCGGAATTTAACTTGGGCGCATACTTGGCTAAGATAATCTTGGATTTTCTTATTGTTTTTTAAGTCCATGCATATGCCTCCCCCGTCAAAATTTTATCAATTGCCGACCGAAATGTAATCCAGTCCTGCTTTTTTGCCTTTAATTCCGCTTTGCCTTTTGGAGTAAGACGATAATATTTTCTTTGTCTACCGCCCTCATTACCCCACCAGTAAGATTCAATCATATTTTTTGACTCCAGTGAGTGGAGAATGGGATAAAGGGTTCCTTCTTTTAAGCTAAATACGCCCTTAGATTCCTTTTCAATTTCTTTAATCATTTGATAGCCATACATAGGTTCACGGTCAAGCATGCTTAAAACCAGAACTATTGTACTTCCTTTAAGCATTTCTTTATTAAACGGCATAGAACTTTAACCTACTTTGCAATATATCATAAGCCTATGCATCGAATATCTAGGTATTATATTACATGTTTTTTTCTCTTTAAACAATAGCAAAATAATTTTTTACATAAAATTTATAATTTGCCGAGTGGGAACAGCAGTTTTTAGTATTTGCTTAAAATAAGCAGTTTCAACAAAATGGAAATGGAAACCATCATTGACAATGGTTTACAGGTATGATAAATATTAAGAGAAGACATTTCACAGCTTTTGCTGTGAGGTGTCTTTTTGTGCTAATAAGGGGTTACCATTTAATGTAATAATCAGAGGAGGAAACTGGGATGGGTAGGCAAGTTTTGTCAAAAGAGGTTTTTGAGGTACTGGTAAAACATTTGGCCGAAACCGAAGAAAAAATGGAACTATTACTGGAAAAGTTTTATCCGGATTTTAGAGAAAGAAAAGAGTTTCAGGATTTCATTAATGGATATATAAGAAAAGTTGAAGAGTGTATTAATAATGCTAAAGTAGTGGAAAATTACAAAAAATTCTGTCCCTTTGTTATAATCGGCAGTATCGTTGAATTGGAAAATTTAGATGACAGCGAAATTGAAAAATACCATATTGTATTTCCTTTTGAGAATAACCCTGATTCGGAAATAGATTTTGCTTCATTTTTGTCTCCGGTAGGAAAGGCCTTACTGCTGAAAAAAGTAAAGGACAAGATTACTATACAAAACCCAATGGGAAAATTAACATATAGTATTAAATCCATAAATATTCCTGAGGAAATGTTCTCAGTCACCGGGTAAGGATAGTGTTTTGGGAAGAGGTGGTTTTCATGCCATCTCTTTTTTTAGCCCCGGCTTATTATGGGTAACTATAGATTAGAAAAAGAAGGATTTCTTTCATTTTTAGAGAAAAATTAAATTCCAAGGCTCAAATTCTAATGGAGTGATTCCTCATGATTAGAAAAAGAATTGAAGAAATGGAAGCGAGGCACTTATCTCCCTATGCCTTTTTAGCGAAGAACTCCCGGGGCAGAGCCGTTCCTGAAGAAGAGGACCCCATTAGAACCTGTTTCATGAGGGATAGAGATAGAATCATTCATTCCAAGGCCTTTCGCAGGCTCAAACATAAAACCCAGGTTTACATTTCTCCTTCTAATGACCATTACAGGACCAGGCTCACCCATACTTTGGAAGTGAACCAGATAGCCAAAACCATTGGAAAAGGGTTGGGTTTGAATGAAGACTTAATCGAAGCCATTGCTCTGGCTCATGATGTGGGTCATACTCCCTTTGCCCATGCCGGCGAGGAAGTGTTAAATGCCTTATTGCCCGGAGGTTTTCGTCATAATGAAAACAGTGTCCGGGTTTTGACTAAGATCGAACGAGGCAGTTCGGGAAAGGGATTAAATTTAACCTATGAAGTGTTGGACGGGGTCTTGCATCATAGCGGATTCGGGGTAAGCAAGGAATGGGCAGAAACCTTGGAAGGACAAGTGATTCGCTACAGTGACAAAATTGCCTATGTTCAGCACGATATTGACGACAGTATCCGAGCAGGGGTTTTACGGAATGAGGATTTGCCCCGAGAATATTTAGATGTTTTGGGTTATACCCATAGCGCCAGAATTGCCACCTTAGTTTCCGACATTATTAATCATGTTTCTGAAGCAATGAAAGCTGATAAAAAAGAGATTCGCATAAGCCTTAGTCCCGAGAAAGAAAAGGCTTTGGCAGGGCTAAGGGAGTTTATGTTTGTCAATATATACAAAGGAAGTTTTTGCAGTCAGGAAAGGGAAAGGGCTCTCTTTGTGGTGGAGTTTTTGTTTAACTATTACAAAAAGAGGCCGGAAAAAATGCCGGAATTTTACCGGCAAATTGCATATGAGGAAGGCTTGGAGCGGGGAGTGGCCGATTATATCTCGGGAATGAGTGATAATTATTGCATTGCTTTATTTAAAGATTTGGTTGTTCCCAGGTCCTTCTTGAATTCCTAAGGAATAAATTATCTGGTTTGTCCCAGTGACCGGTAGAATTTAAGTGTTTAAGTGCGTAAGTGTGAAAGATTAATTGAGAATGGAGACTGGAGAGTGGAGAATTATTTTTCGAAGAAGCTGTCCTTTCCAACTCTTCTAACATTCGAACTTTCCAAACTAAAGTTTCGAGTCTAAAGTTTATCGTCGATAGTCGGTAGTCAAGCAATCTCTCTGTTCAGTCAGAACATAGGTAACACTCCCTTTATCACTTCATTGTCACAATATCTTGACTTCTGACTTCTAATAGCAACAGTCGATACATCAATTTAAATAGGCATGCATTGGATGCAACATGCATTTTGTTTGAGAGCAGATACATCCCCAAAGCTTTACTTTCATCGGATACACCATTTAACCGGATGTTTAAATCCTAATTTTTGGTACATAATATAGAAATATAATTATATAAAAAAAAATTGCTTTTGCCAAGAAAAAAATAAATTTTTTAGCAGGAAATTTTAGATAATTAGCGAATAGTAATTATCCGTTGTGTTTTTTAATTAAATTGAGTTGAGTGAAATAATGCGTATTTTAGTTGATGCTGATGCTTGTCCTGTTAAAGATGTTATTATTGAGGTGGCCAAGGAGCATTCTCTGGAAGTTATTATGGTAAACAGCATTTCCCACTTTAGCAATTTGGATGATGGTGTCCAGCACATTATCGTTGATAACAGTCCTCAGGCTGCCGATATGGCTATCATCAACAGGGTACAAAAAG
>JAAXZE010000072.1 GCA_012720075.1 Clostridia bacterium | reverse complement strand
GTTATTAAAAAAGGCTATGAGATTTATTATCATAAGAAAAGCATTAGCGAGTTTTTATAAAAAGAAAGAAGGTGCCTGAGGATTAGAATTATCAACTGTTTAATCCGGCACTTAATTGAAACTATTAATTTCGTATCTTTTAAATAAAAAATAATAAATATAAATAAAAGAATAATTAAGAAATGCAACTAAATTTTCAATTAAGTGCCGGGGAGTTTTGATAATTCCCGAAGCCACCGAGTTCATGCCTTATAACTGTTTGAGCTAGCTTTTCGTTGATAATAAATATAGTTTGCCAACAAGCTAAGGCTATTGGAAATACTCCAATAGCCTTTTTACTACTTCAACTCAACTACCGTCACCCCTGTGCCTCCTTCATTGTAATCACCGCTCCGTATGGATTTGACATGGGGGTGTTTTTTCAACATTTCTCTTATGGAACTTCTCAATACTCCCGTACCTTTGCCGTGAATAAGATATACCTGGCTCAATCCACTTAAATAGGCATCATCCAGGTATTTATCAACCAAAGGCATGGCTTCCTCCACATTTAGGCCCCGAAAATCCAGTTCATTCTTGATGGTTTCACTTTTGGCCGAAACAATCCTGCCAACGCCGGTTTTGACCGCCTCCCGTTTACTTTCTTCCGCCAACTGGATTTCATCCAATTTTACGGTAATTTTTAAAATCCCTGCCTGGACCTGAACCTCCTCATTGCTATTTGGTTCCGAAATAACCGTAGCGTTTTGATTGAGCTTAGGAATGAAAACCTCCTGCCCCACTTTTAAATTGCGGGGTTTGGGTCCCCGAGGCTTAGGTCCTTTTATTACCTTGGCGGTCAATTTGTCCTCTTTGCTTTCCAGTTCTTTCTTTAATTCCAGGGCCCTCTGCTCAGCCTTTAGTAATTCTTCCTTAGCCAGTTGCCTAATTTCTTTTATAATGGCCTCGCTTTCTTTACGGGCATCTTTAATGATTTGCAATGCCAGTTCTTCGGCCTTCCTTATTTTTCCCTCCGCTGTGGCCTTAATCCTGGCCTCCTGTTCTTCAATGGCCTTTAATCTCTCTTCGATTTCTTTTAATATCTTTTCAGCCTCTTCTTTGCTTTGTTCACTGGCTAAACGGTTGGCCTCCAGGGATTGGATTAAATCGGCTACATTCTGCTCTTCTTTGCTGATTAAGCTCCTGGCATGAGTTACAATCTCTTCTTTTAATCCCAGTTTCGCTGCAATTTCAAAAGCATTACTTTTCCCGGGCACACCAATCAGCAAACGATAGGTCGGTCTTAAGGTATTAATATCGAATTCAACGCTGGCATTTTGAATTCGCGGTTCATTAAAGGCATAAGTTTTTAGTTCACTATAGTGGGTTGTGGCAATTAATCTGGTTCTCCTTTTTTTAAGAAAATCCAAAATAGCTATGGCCAGGGCGGCGCCTTCCGAAGGGTCCGTTCCGGCGCCCAATTCATCCAATAAAACCAGAGAAGTATCATCGGCCTCGTTTAATATCCGGACAATATTGGTCATATGGGAAGAAAAGGTGCTTAAGGATTGTTCTATACTCTGCTCATCACCTATGTCGGCAAATACATTTTTAAAAATACCCATTTTCGTTCCCGGCTCTGCCGGAACATGCAATCCGCTTTGGGCCATTAAAACAAACAAACCTACGGTTTTTAACGTTACCGTTTTTCCCCCTGTATTGGGTCCGGTTATAACCAAAAGGTCAAAATCTTCACCTAAAGAAATGGTTAAAGGCACTACTTTTTTCGGGTCAATTAACGGATGACGGCCTTTTTGAATTTCAATTTTTCTTTCCGATAAAATAACGGGCTCCACAGCATTGTATTTTTCACTGAACCTGGCTTTGGCAAAGATAAAATCAATTCTTGCCAAAACTTCCAGGTTATTCTTTAACTCTTCCGTAAATTGAGCCATCTTGGAACTTAGTTCCGATAATATTTTTAATACTTCATCCCGTTCATCGTTATAAGCTTTACGCAAATCATTATTCAGCTCCACCACCGCCATGGGCTCAATAAACAAGGTTGCCCCGCTGGCTGATTGGTCATGGATTATCCCAGGCACCTGGCTGCGATATTCCTGTTTAACCGGTACAACGTAACGGTCTTGGCGAATAGTGACAATGGCATCCTGGAGATACTTCTGGCTGTGCTCCGATTTAATAAGGCTATCCAGTTTTTCTTTGATTCTGTTTTGAATGATAATAATTTTTTTCCTGATAGTTAATAAGGCAGGAGAGGCATCATCCTTCACCGCCCCCTCCGGAGAAATTTTACTTTCTATTTCATCTTCCAGCGGTGTTAGGATATATAATTGTTGAGCCCACCACTCCATCCTGGGGCAGGAATACTGTTTTTTATTGGTTAAAAAGTTCTTTAATTTCCTGGCAGCCGCCAAGGTATCCAAGACCTTCAGAAACTCCTCAGGCTCCAAAATACCCCCTATTTCCGCTTTGCGAATCTGACTGCGGATATCGATAATACCGCCTAAGGGAATCTGAGGCTCAAACCGGCGAATCAAAACACCCTCGGAAGTTTCTTTCTGCCAAACTTGGATTTGTTCTTTATCACTTATGGGCCCCAAATTTTCAGCCAATTCTTTTCCTAAACTCGAACTGCACTCATTAATCAATTTGGCCTTTATCTTATCAAATTCCAGTTTTTTTATTGTAAATTCATTCATATCTTCCACCCTTAAATGTGTCATAAAACTCCTCGAAAATAATGCCCTGTCGTATAGCCGGCCGGTTCCAAATCCTCGAAGACTTTCCAATCCCGTTGGTTAGGTTCCCACCGGTTTCCTTCCCGTACCCAATCTTCAATGGCTTTTCGATAGATTTGCGTAACTGTTTTTATCCAGCGGGCATTTTCTTTCCGGCCTTCAATCCGGATTGTATTAATCCCTGATGTAAGAATTTCTTTTAAATCTTTGTACAGGTTTAGGGGTTTAGTATTATAAACCAGCATTCGGCAGTTATTGTCCATTTCCAAAGGAAAAATAAAATTCATTCTGTCTTTTAAGCCCGCTTCTATACCTGCACAGGCACCCTTACAGGGATTTTGACTGTTTTTATTGCCAAGGACACTGCCAACCACACAGTGTTCGCTGATCATTAACGGAAAATTGCCGTGAACGATTATTTCTAAAGGAAAATTCCCTAAAAATGAAAATTTCTTTATTTGCTCTAAAGTCAGTTCCGGCGATAAAGTAACCTGGTTAATATCTCCGTTCAATAACTGGCGTATGGTATAATCATTAAAAATGTTCAAAGGGTAATCGCCGTAAATGTTTTTAAAACCCATTTGTCGAGCCAAATTTAAGGCTCCCAGGTTGCCGGCCATAAGGCCGTCTAAATCATATTTCTGCAAATGGCGAAGATCTTTGGCAAGTTTATCTAATTCCCGGTCATAAACCAGCCGGGGTAGCCGGATAATGGCTTTAACTTTTTTCTTATGGCACAACTCAATACTTTCTCCTATATTATCCAGGTTAAAGAACGGTTTGTTTTTTAAGCCGACCCAATTTAAATATATCAGGTCCGCTCCTCCTTCCAGAGCCCCTTGGACCCCTTGAGGATTTCCCACCGTTACTGATAATAAAGGTTTCACCTTTTCCGGCTTTGGCCGGGGAATCGTCCTGTCTAACTCTTTGATTGCCTCCAAATATTGTTTTTTATCGGGAAAGTTTTTTGTGAATTCCTCTTCTCGATGTTTTAAGAGACCCTCAACCACATTCCTTCGTATCTGGTTCAGCTCGCTAACCGGTACCATAACCTCACCGCAAATATTTGCCTTAAGCCGGGCTAGTTGGAAAGGCGTATTGCCTAACCGGTTAAGCTGCTGCTGAAGAGTCTCTATACTTAGGGGATGCTTTTGAGCCTTTTCCACCACAAAATCTCCCCAAAGCTCTAAAGAATAGCCTTCCGAATCTTCGGCTTTTACTTTTATCTTTTTGCCTTCTTCTATGTCCAGTTCCAGAAATAAATCAATCTTACGGGTTACCTTGGGCGATAAATAACTTTCTCTGGCTTTCTGAATCAGTTCGGTATCATGGGTTTTAAAGACACGATCCCCTATCCGGGGGCTTCCCGAAACCTTAAAGGAAACTTCTTGCCCGCTGTCAGCTTTGGCGACCTTTTGGCCTTGGACAAAAAGTTCCTTTAATTCCCCGGCAATGCGGCCACCCTTACTTACCCAGATTTCATAACCGTCACCCACTGTTAAAGGTTCGGTCAGTTTAACCCAGATGATATCCTTTTTTACTTTGGTAATTCTTCCAATCAATAACCCCCGGTTATTGGGCCTTTTATAACTCATCAAATCTTTGCCCTGATTGTTAAAGAAATACCCGGTGGTAAAATCCCGGTTGAAAATCTGCTCCAATTCCTTTTCCCAATTGGGAGCGACGCTATATTTTTCCGGGTCCTGATAAAAACTGTCGATGGCTTCCCGGTAATTTCTTACAACGGTAGCCACGTATTCAGGTCTTTTCATCCGGCCTTCTATCTTGAGGGAAGTAATTCCCGCCGCAACCAGTTCCGGGATATGCTCAATCATTTTCAAATCCCTGGGGCTTAATAAATGCTCCCCTATAATATCAGGCTGGGCTAAAAGCTTGCCCTTTTTTTCCACCAGGGAGTATTTCATCCTGCAGGGCTGGGCACAGTGGCCTCTATTGCCGCTTCGCCCGCCGATCATGCTGCTCATTAGGCACTGCCCGGAAAAACAGATGCATAACGCACCATGAACAAAAGTTTCCAGTTCCATAGAAGTCCTTTCCCTAATTAGCTTAATATTCTCAAAAGAAACCTCCCGGGCCAAGACAACCCTGGAAAAACCCCTTTCCTCAAGAAACTTTATACCCTGGGAATTATGGACGGCCATTTGGGTGCTGGCGTGAAGCTCCATCTGGGGCAGCCCTTGGCGAATAATGCCGGCAACGCCTAAATCCTGGACTATGACAGCATCTACCTGACATTGGGCCAATTGATAAAGATAAGGGATTAAATGGCCCACCTCTTCATTTGATACGAGGGTATTAACGGCGACATAGACCCTGACCCTTCTCTGATGGGCATAATCCACGGCCTCTTTTAACTCTTCAATAGTGAAATTATCGGCATTCTGCCGGGCGCTAAACATACTGCCCCCTAAATATACGGCATCCGCCCCGTTTTCAACGGCAGCCCGGAAAGCTTCCATACCTCCGGCCGGCGCCAATAACTCGATTTTTTTCATAATGCTTCCTCCAGTATTTACCTTTTAATCCTAACCAGTCCGGAGCAGGTAATAATTTTGAGTCCTTTATTTTCTAATTCATCTAATATTAAATTCATACCCAAAGAATCGCTGGCCATGTGGCCGGCAATGATTACATTAATATGGTGCTTTTCCGCTTCCTTTTTATGTTTGTCACCCATATGCATGCTGACGATTGTTCCAATACCGGCATCAGCCAGCTTTTCATAGGATTTCTCCGAACCGCTGGTACCACCTGTCATATCTACAAAAATTTTACCGGCCTTCTTTTTTTCCGAGCCGGCTATGATTTTAGGACCGACTCCCAAATGAGCTGCCGCTTCATACTCAGGAATTTCCAGCAAAATCTTTATGATATCACCCACATAACGGGGTTCCTTGGCTTTAAACAAGTTTTCCAAAAATAATTGAACCTGGTTGTCGGCCGGGGTATGGGCGCACAGCAAAGGAATGTCCAAAATCCTGGCGGCATCAACAGTACGATTATGGTTAAGGGGCAATAAGCTTCGATGGACCTCACTGATCCTGGAAGACAAAATGCCTTGGGCTACATTTATGGGCACCCCTAGATTATAAAGCATGTCTTCCTGCAATTCCATCACTTCGTATAACCCGGCTAAAGCTTTGCCTTCGGGATGGTGGCTTAAAACCAGGTCAATGTCCGTACCCTTTTCCCTTAACCTGTCGGCCAATAATATTTCACCGGTCTCAATGTCAATGCCGGCCAATATGGTTTTGACCTCCCGGTCTTGGGCACCGTATAAAATTCTCGTGTCGGAATAAGGGTTAAACAATTTATCCTGATCAAAGTATTTTTTATCCTCATCCTTTAATTCGTTATATTCACTTTTTTTCTGTTCAATAAATTGAACAACCTCTTCTCCGCGGGGGTCAGCGGTTTTCCCCAATTTGACAATTAATTCATAGATTTCTTTTAGCTTCATTTTTATCCTCCCCAGGCTATTTTTTTAAGAAAGAAACTAATTCTTCAAAAGACCAGGAATTTATTATTTCCTTTTTGGTTTGCCAGCCTCTCCTGGCCATTTGCACTCCATAAGCCATATCCTCAAGCTTCTCGGCATGATGGGCGTCGGTATTGACGGCGATTTTCACACCCTTTGTTTTGGCCAACATTAAGTGCTGATCCCTTAAATCCAATCTATCGGGTGATGCGTTTATTTCCAGGACCTTTCCATAGCAGGCCGCAGTTTCTATTACTTCTTTTATATCAACCTTGTAACCCGGCCTTTTGCCTAAAACCCTTCCTGTAGGATGGGCCAAAATTCGAACCAGAGGATTTTCCAGGGCTTTAATAATTCTTCTCGTCATATCCCTTTCGGTCATTTCAAAATGACTATGGATGGAGGCTATGACAATATCCGACTCTTTTAGGATTTCTTCGGGTAAATCCAGAGAACCATCGCTAAGAATATCCACTTCAATACCTTTCAGCAGCCGTATTTGGGGATATTTTTTTTGCAGTTTATCCATTTCCGCCCATTGTCTTACCAGGTCCTGTGGTCCTAAACCTCCTGCCACCTTTAAAGACTGAGAGTGGTCGGTTATGGCCAGATACTCGTAGCCCATTTTTACGGCTTTTAAAACCATTTCTTCAATAGTGCTGGCCCCGTCACTCCATTTGCTGTGAATATGCAAATCACCCTTAATATCTTTTAAATCAATAAGCTCCGGAAGGAGGTTTTCCTGGGCAAATCGTACTTCATATCCGCTTTCTCTGATTTCCGGCGCAATCCACGGCAAATTCAAATATTCATATATTTTTTCTTCCTCAGAAAAAACCGGCAAAACACCGGTTATCTCCAAAAGGGCTTGTACATGCCGGTCTGAGCCGGTCCGGAGAATGCAATCAGTGCCCCACCTCTCCCGAGAAGAAAGGTGAAAAAATAAAGGTATTCCTAAAAGGGTCCGGGTTTTAATCTTATTTTCTTCGATTTTTTCCGGTTCTAAGAAGGGACTTTTTTGTATATAATCCGTTAAAGACTTAGATTCCGCCTGAATCAATAAATCAATGGAAGCCACTTCCTCCACTCCCCGCCGCAACGAACCAACAAGCAAAACCTGGCTTATTCCTGGCCAGGTTTGTAATTCATTTATTATAAGCGAGGCAAACTCCAAGGCTATACCGATAGGCATATTCTCAGGGGGATTTTCCAAAAGTTTTATGCCTCTTAAAATTTTCATTTCCGTTTTGCTGTTAAAATCTTTTAAGCGTCGTATTTTCTTTTCTTTAGCCAATTTTTTTAATTGGTAAATATTTTCCGCTTTAAAATGCTTGACAATAGCCTTTAAATCTTTAGAACTTACTCCGGGAATGAAAGAAATTGAGTCCAATTAAACAGCCTCCGCCTAAAATTGATTTATTTTAATTATTTGTAGTTTTTACAAAATTAACCCTCTTTTACTTCTTCTAATATCTGGAGCATTTTATCATAATCATCTTGGAGGCGGTACAGCTCATCAGCTATATTTAAAGCGGCCAAAACGGCTACCTGTTTCGCCGATAAATGAGGACTCCGTTGGGCTATCATATTCATCTTGATATCAACATAGTCTGCTATCTGTAGGATGTGTTTATCGTCGGCATCCCCTTTAACTACATATTTATCTCCGTATATTTCTACCTGTACTCTTTTCTTTGCAGTACCACTCTTATCCATGATAACCCCTCCTCAAAAACCTATTTTATTTGTTCGCTAAGAACAAAAAGAACTCCTTCTTAATTTACAAGTATTACTAATCCATGATTATTATATAATTTCTTTATTAGCAAAAAAAAGCCTGCTAAGCAGGCTTCAGTTTGTTGATAAACCATATTTATTATCAACGAAAAGCTAGCTCAAACAGTTATAAGGCATGAACTCGGTGGCTTCGGGAATTATCAAAACTCCCCGGCACTTAATTGAAAAAATAGTTACGTTCTTAATTATTC